>CAZDIU010000020.1:0-35615 GCA_964505535.1 uncultured Desulfobacterales bacterium
TTGGGTCGCAGGTCGGATTAGCGCAAGCGTAATCCGACAATCCGACAATCCAACCGCAATTTCTAATGAATTATGGTTCACACGGGTCGGATTGGGTCGCAGGTCGGATTAGCGCAAGCGTAATCCGACAATCCGACAATCCAACCCAAACATTGTGTCGGATTACGGCCTTTCGGCCTAATCCGACCTACGATTTTTTATATTTTCAAGGTTCAGACAACATCCCGGCCAATTCCGCTGCCTCTTTGTCCCGGCGGTGGTAGCCGGTTTTTTCAATCAGTTCTTTTGCCGCAGCAAGGTGTTTTTTGGCATCTTCCGGTTTGTTTTCCGCAAGGCACAGGCGGCAGGATTCCAAATGGTAATCCGTTAAATGCAGTTTCATTTCCCCCCGGTCGGCAATTTCAAATACTTCGTCAAGGTCGGCATGGGCGTTGGCAAATTCTTTTTTTATGCGGAACAGGGCGGCGCGGGCAAGATAACCGAGCGGAAAATATTGCTGTTGTCTGGCTTTCACCAATCCATCCACAGCCTGATGCAGATATGCCTCTGCCTGTGTGAAGTCTTTGCTTCCCTGTTCCTGTGCCTGTAGCAGATAGGTTTTTCCGATATATAAGTTCCCAAGTGCCATCTCCAGAAGGACATTATCTCTATTTCCAATTTTAAATAATTGTTCTGCACGGTTAATTACCTCTCTAAAATTCCCCTGATTTATCAATAGATCGCAATACTTAAAGCCTCTAACAGAAAACAGATAAGAATATTTTGGCAATCTTTCTTTTTGCATGATTTCAGCTTCTTTAAATATATGAAGAGATTGTGAAATTTCATTTGTATGATGAAGAGCATCAGCCAGTTTGGCGAGCGAAACTTCCCGTGTAAAACCATCCTCACATATATTAGCATAAAACACACTCTTTCGGGCATACAAAACAGATTGAGATATATCTCCTATAAATAACAATAGATCGCTGATATTTATATATTCTTTTGCAAAATCTTTCAAATTTCCTTGGTTAATAGTTGCTTCCGAACTCGTTTGCATAACCTGCAACGCTTCTCGCAGACGCCCTAATGCTTGAAGACAAATACTCGATTTGTTCAATAACAAATATTTGTTGGTTTCATATAACTCAGTTGTTGGTTTGCTCCATGTTTTTTCAAAAAAAGCTGATAAAGCAGATAAATATGAACCAAATGCACCAAGTTTATTTACTATAAAATATTCATTTATTCTTTCTATTCGCATAACTAAAATATTATCATGCGTTTCCTGATACCTTCCCGCCATGCACCCGTGCGCAACTGCGGCAAACAGGGGTTCCATTTCCTCCAATGTGTCCGGATATTCCTTTTCCGGCAGGTTTTTGTAATATTCATACAGGCGGCTGTGGGCCTGTTTCCATGCGTCCTGGCTAGTTTTGCGGAGTTTTTCGGCAAAGTGTTCACGGATCAGGGGATGGCAGTCCAACCTAACCCCCTGCCCCCCTTCCCTGGGAAGGGGGAATTTGCTCCCCTCTCCTTTAGGAGAGGGGCCGGGGGTGAGGTCATATATCAGGCGCAATTCTCTCAGGTTTTTCAAAGCAAACTGCCATTGCACTTCGGAAATATCCTGAAGTTCATCGGTCAGTCCCTCAATTTCCGGTTTTTCCAGCAATGCCTTAATTGCCCCGGATTCCGCAGGACGGTCAAACAGTCCCAGAATGCGGAGAATATTGAGTTCCCTGCGCCCTTTTTCACTGTCCTGCATCCATTTTTCATAGGATTCCATCATGCGCCGGGCATGGCAGCCGTGCCTGTCCTCTTCTGTCATCAGGCATTCAATGGTGTCTTTTTTCCGCACATCTCCGCCGCATACGGTGGAAAGATACGTCCCCAGCAGGGTCAAAGCCAGCGCGTGGCCGTCAAATTCTTCGGATGCTTTTTTCCGTTCCTTTTCGGTTCCGTCAACGCCCAGATATTTCAGCAGCGCAGCCCCCTCTTCAGGTGCAAGGCTGCTGAGGTCGATTTTTTCCACTGTTGTGCCAAGAAAGGATTTGAGATCATCAGTCCATAAACGGGTGGTGATAAGGCACAGTCCGGGATTCTGCACAGCCAGAGAGCGCAGCAGAGCCTTGAGACCTGTATCTTTCAACAGCCCTTCCTGCGCGCCGGGCGGATGCTGGAGCGGTTCCAGTCCGTCCAGAATCAGCAGGGTTTTCTGCTGCTGAATGTATCCCCCAAGTCGTTTTCCTTTGGCAACGGCATCGCCTTCATTGGGATGGGGATCACGGAACCAGCGGAGCGCAGCATCAATAAAGCGGTCAGCCGAAGCCTGTTTGTCCTCTCCCGCTCCCTGAGAGTAAAACGACCATCCGAAAACCCGGTGCGCTCCCTTAAAATTCTCCAATGCCATCCGGCTCAGCCATTTGTTCACCAAAGCGGTTTTGCCCTCACCGCCCCGCGCCACCAGCACGGCAATGTTTTTCTGCGGATTGCTCCACAGGGAATCCAGCATTTCCAGTTCCCGGTCTCTTCCGAAAAGGTCGGCATCAGTGGGCGGAAGGTCAATATCTGTAATAACCGTCTGGTTTTGCGGACTGGATCGACGCTGTGGAGCATTCGTGGCTGGAGCGTGGGAATGAGGCTGGAAGATCTTCAGGAGTTTTTCAAATTCCGCATCATAATCGGAAAGATCGGCCCAATGGAGATTTTTCAGCTTTTCATGCCGCAATTCGGTTTGATCAAGCCGGGCAGGAATAATAAAAATATCATCCAACGATGATTCATCCAAAATGTCCAGAGCAATCTTCTGTTCTTTCTGAATATAGCCCCGTCTGCTCACGGAATGTTGGGAAATCAGCAGAAGAAAATAATCGCATTCCCGAATCACGCGGGGAATTTCATTCCGCCAGTTTTGCCCCGCAAGCAGGTTTTCCCTGTCCAGCCAGGGGACAATGCCATGCTGTTTCAGATCATCATACAGTTTTTTAGCTGTATCATAATCCTCAGTGGCGTAGCTGATAAAAACAGTGATGTTTTTTTCCGGCATACAAAAACCCGCTTGCGCATTGTGAAACCCCAAAGGTGGGTTACGCTGTCGCTACACCCACCCTTGTATGCGGGGTCATTTTATGCCCCATGCGACTGTCCGGGCTGTTTTAAAGATGCGGCGGCGGATCAGGCTGCCTGCGGGTTCGGAACCCCAGGGTGGGACGATCTCACCGCCGCCTGTCCGCCCGGTGGCCACCGGGCGGACAGAACGGTACAGATTTTTTTAACATTGTACTCTGACGCATGGGACTGGTCAACTCAACCTTAACATACAAGGGTGGGTGTAGCAGAGCGTAACCCACCTTTTTTTGCGAATTGTGAAATCCCTGCAATCCTGGCAACCTATTCCATGACCATCAGCACCACCCGCCGGTTCTGCGCCCGGTTTTCCGCTGTGTCATTGGGCACAGCCGGTCTGGATTTGCCATATGAAAAAGTGTCCATGCGGTGAAGCGGAATGTCATGATTGGTGTGCAGATAGGTTTTGACCGCGTCCGCACGGATCTGACCCAGTTTCAGGTTGTATGCCTCGGTTCCGATATTGTCCGTATGTCCCTGGATTTCAATATACACATTCCTGTTTTCCTGGATGAGCACCTCGGCCAGAATATCCAGTTCCGCCTTTGCATCTTCAGACAGTTCGGTTTTGTTGAAAGAAAAGGGAATGGATTCATCGGAAATGGTGGCCTCAAACATCAGTTTCCCCGCTCTGACCTTGTTGCCATCCCTGGCGCGCGTGACAGCCTCATCCACCAGCAAGAGTTTTTTCTCAATCAGTTCCTGCTGTTCCCTGGCTTTGGTTTTCAGCAGATCAATGGCTTCCTGATTGCTTCGCACGCCTTCCCTCACATTGCTGATCTCTGCGCGCACATTGCTGATTTCCGCTGTCAGAGCCTCGGTAAGCTGTTCATCCACATATCCCCTGGTTGCGCATCCCGTCATGGCCGACAGCATGAAAAAAGACAGGAAAACCCGTGGGAAAATCAATTTCTTCATTCCTGTTTCTCCTTGTTTTATCAATTATCTTTTCTCATCCTGAATCAGGGAGTTGGCAGCAGAAATGTCATATGCCTGATTCGGATCAAAACCCTTTGGATTTTTTTTGTACATGGCCGCGGCCTGCTGTATGGCGGTATGGGGAACCCATCCGTGGTTTTCCCACATACCGGGATCATCGGAACTCCATAAACGGAAGCAGATTTCCCCGCTTACATCGCGCACATACATCCGCACCCGTTTGTTGCCGGGAAATGGATAGTAATACAGCCCTTTGTCATCTTTCATTCAGATCTTTGTCCTTTCCATAGAGATTCCAAGACAGTATTTCATAAATTATGCCGGTTGAGTCATGCCCCGGCTCCCGTATTATACCGATTCACCATTGATTTAATACAATATCGCCGATTTTTCAGCACTGGGTGAACCCGCTGTTCCCTTCCCTCCGGGAGGGGCGGAAATGCACGTTTTCAGACGGATTCACCCTCCCCCTTCCCCTCCCTCAGAGAGGGGTGTCAGTTCATCGACCATTGGGGAAAAATGACTGAACTGCATAAAGTCAATGGCGAATTGGTATTACATCACTGATGTTACGCAGTCCCGTGATACCGGCGAAAGCCGGTATCCAGAATATGCTGAAATCACTGGATTCCGGTTTGTGCCGGAATGACGGTCAAAAAAATGACTGCCTGATTATCAAAAGGGCTGCATAACATAAGTTAACCAATCGCTTTCCTGTCAGCGGCCTGCTGTTTGATCCGCAGCAGTCCCGGACTGCTGTGCAGATACATCAGGGAAGAACGGTATCCGGCATCCAGAAAAATCTGCTCCAGATCATCAAACAGCACAGGCCGATCCGGCCAGGTAAAGGTTTTTCGCCGTTTTTCCAACGATTCCCATTTTCCGCGCAGGGCCGGAGTGTCTCCAAAGACTTCCTCTTTGGCAGAATCGCAGAGAAACATCTCGCACACAATGGGTTTCATCCGCCACAGGCAGCCCTTTTCCGAAAGATACACGCATTTGAAGCCTGTATGGGGCCTGCAGAGCACATCAGCAAGGGAATCAAGTTCTGCATCGGAAGAAAGCAGCACATTGATGACCGCATCCCCGAAAAAGGTGACAATCCCGTCTTTGGAGCAGCATGCGCTCATGCGGCTTTCATAGCAGTTCCGGGTGCAGAGATGCCCGAAATGCCTTTCCAGAAAATCAGCCGTATCCATGCGGAAGGCGAGGTAGTCCTTCAGGGATTCCCGCAGTCTTTCCCGCTCCGCTCCGTCCAGTGCTGAAAGATGATTCCGCACCAGGGTCAGGGTTTCCATCTGTTCCGTCTGATATTCATTCATGGAAATGCAAAATAGAAAAAAAAAGATTGCATGTCAAGTATGCACCGAATATATTTACCTCAGTCTGCAATTACGGTGGGGGATTTGAGATGCCCTGATGAACAGGAGAAAAACGGTATGAAACCTGTAAGTGTCTGCGGTGTTTTTCTGAGTGTGCTGGCCTGGTCTGTTTCCGGATTTGCCTATCCTTTGGACGGGGACGCTTTCACGGGCATTGGCCGTCTGGAAGGGTATCGTCTGGCAACCGAAGGAAAGGTGCGCGGCCCGCATCAGCCGGACGGAGCACTGCTGAGGCTGGCAGAGGCTGATCTGCGGCTTCCGAATGATTCGGATATGGAAATTCCATCGGCAGATGCGGAATTTACGGCCCGCATTGTCAGACTGCTTGGCGCGGAGGCAGACAGATACGGGATTGCCGTGCTGGATCTGACACAACCGGATCATCCTGTGTATGCGGAACACCGGGGCCTGGTGGATCACAATCCCGGCAGTGTGGGGAAAATCGTTGTGGTGACAGGGATGTTTCAGGCTTTGGCTGACATTTACCCGGATGACACTGAAGCCAGGCTGAAGGTTCTCCGCAGCTCAATGGTGACAGCGGATGAGTTCATCCTGTCCGACAACCACAAGGTTCCCTTCTGGAATCCGGCCAAAAAGCAAATGTCCTACCGTCTCCTGCAAATCGGGGACAGGGCTTCTCTTTACACATATCTGGACTGGATGCTCTCTGCCAGTTCCAATGCTGCTGCAAGCATGGTGATCCGGGAAATTCTTTTGCTAAGGCATTTTGGGAAACGCTATCCGGTCAGTGAGGCAGAAATCCGGGCTTTTTTCCGGGAAACCCCGAAATCTGCGCTTACCGCGCTCCTTGTCCGCAGTCTGCAGACACCGCTGGAACAGCACGGATTTGACACGGAGCAGCTCCGGCAGGGGAATTTCTTCACCAGCCGGGGCAAGCAGATCGTTCCGGGCAGAACCAACAGCCGGGCCAATGCCCGATCCCTGATGCAGTTTCTGCTGAAACTGGAGCAGGGAAAGATGGTGGACGCGTTTTCCAGCAGGGAAATCAAACGCCTGCTGTACATGACCCAGAGACGGATCCGCTATGCCTCATCTCCGGCCCTTTCGGACGCGGCTGTTTACTTCAAATCCGGTTCCCTGTACCAGTGCAGACCCGAACCCGGATTCACCTGCGGCAAATACAAAGGAAATGTCAGAAACCTGATGAATTCGGTTGCCATTGTGGAATATCCGGCCAGGGCACGGCATCTTCACTATATGGTTGTCATCATGTCGGACGTTCTCAGGAAGAACTCCGCTGTCGTGCACCAGAGTCTCGGGACACGGATCCAGCGGCTTTTGGAGTCTTTGCATTCTTCGCCCCATTCTTCAGATCGGCCTTCGGATTCTCCAGACGGGAATACCGGGGCCGGGGCCAGCCGTAAAAAATAAGGTCATCAAGGGCAACAATCAGATCACTGAGCCAAGCCCCTCCCTCCGCACTGTTGGCAAGAGCCACGGCAATATAGCGGCGTCCATTGCGCTCCACAATCGCGCTGTCTGCATGAAACTGCTTCCATGTTCCGGATTTCCGGTAGATGGAGGAATTGGGACGGGTATTCTCCAGTCCCTTGACAAATTTGTGATGAATCGCGGGCCGACCGAGAATCTCCTTCATCTTTCGGCTCATTTCCGGGGACACCAGCAGTCCGTTTTCCAGCATGTAGTAAAAACGGGCAACCTGCACAACCGTGGCCCCGTGGGAAAGATTGCACAGGGGATCCCGTTTCCAGGCAGCGGATTTGCCGTATTCCTTGCCCACCCACAGCCCTCCGTTCTGGGAAGGGTCGTAAAAGCGGTATTTGGGAGATCGGAGCAGATCTGCCAGAAATTCAGGCCCTACGCGGTTGAGCATCTCGGTGGCCGCGTCATTGGAAGAATTGCGGATCATGCGCGTAAGCGTATCCTGCGTTTGCCGGTCCAGGGTCATTTCCCCCCTGTGTATCCGCTCGAACGCGCCCAGCAGAATGGCGATTTTGGGAAGGCTGGCAGCGTACATCATCTGGTTGCCGTTCAGGACAGCCAGTCTGGGCGAGGCCGGATCTGTAATATCAGCCAGGGCCACGCAAAGGTTTTTGGTTTCAACCGCCTTGTCCAGATTCAGGGAAGCAACGGCGGCCTCCAGACCCTGCTGCAAAAAGGGATCCTTGCACCGGGTCAGGGGCGGACAGCTCTTGCGGGCATCCGCGGGAATAGCCAAACATAACAAGACACTGATTATACCTGTCCATCGAATTGCTGTTTTCATGGTCAGCCTTTATAAACCATCAGCGGTCTGTTTGTAAATGTTTATTTCATCCCAGGACCGGGCCGGGCTTCCCTTTCAGCGTGTTTTTGCATTGTTTCAGCATTCATCTGTCCAACTTTCATTCAGATAATTTTCCTGTAATTCTGAAATGTTCAACAGATTTGCCCCGCTTCCGGGTTTCCCTTTGAGAAAAAATCCATAATACACTTCTCTTGGTTTTTTCCGTCAAATGTGATATTGAAAAAATATTCGGATGAGATACAGAATGATTCCTGATTCGCTGGGAAAAAAGTGTATTCTCCTGCAGCCCGCTGATAATGAATGCAGAGTAATACCTGATTCGCATACAGTAAGCGGCAGGTCATAACGACTTATCATTATCTTTGATTTCTGATCCTGATTTTTTCGCCAAACTTTCTGCCGGATTGTGGCAGAATGCATGCTGCAGATTTTACAGTTTTTTATGGCCGGTCGCTTATCAACCCTTCACAGATGCAAGGAAAAGCTATGATAATAGGACTTGATGTCGGCGGAACCCATACGGATGCAGTGCTTTTGGGAGACAGGGGACTGATCCGGGAATTCAAGGTGCGCACAGCGCAGGAGGATCTGTTTCAGACGGTTCTCACCTGTCTGGAAAAGATCACGGAGGGAATTGACCCGGAAAATATCAGGCGGGCAGTGCTCAGCACCACGCTGACCACCAACGCCATTGTTCAGGGGAAAAATCAGCCGGTCGGCATGATTGTCTCTGCCGGGCCCGGCATTGATCCGGAACTGTTCCGTACCAATGAACATTATTTCTGTGTTTCGGGTTCTGTTGATCACAGAGGCCGGGAGATTATCCCCGTAAACCGGGAGGAAATTGTCTCTGTCGCACAGCATCTGAAACGGGAAGGTCTCAGAACCTTCGGGGTTGTGGGAAAATTTTCCGTGCGCAATCCCGCGCATGAGCTGATGATTCGGGATATTTTGCAGGATATGCTGGGGAACGATGCCGACAGGATTTTCATGGGACATCAAATCTCCGGCAATCTCAGTTTCCCCCGGCGCATTGCCACGGCCTATCTCAATGCGACAGTATTTCCTGTGCATAAAAATTTCTTCAGCGCTGTGGTCAAATCCCTGGCACAGAAAGGGCTGCAGATTCCCATCCATCTCCTGAAGGCCGATGGCGGAACCATGAATTTCGGGGCTTCCATTGATTTCCCCGGACAGACTCTTCTTTCCGGCCCCTCTGCCAGTGTTATGGGCGCAACCGTTTTTGCCGGGGGAAACGGGGACAGCCTGGTGCTGGACATCGGTGGAACCACCACCGATATGGCCATTCTGGCTGACCATGTTCCCCTTCTGAATCCTCTGGGCATCAGCCTCGGAGATTTCAATACCCTGATCCGCTCACTGGAAACCCGGTCCATCGGCATTGGCGGAGACAGCCATGTGCGGATTCACAACGGAGAAATCCTTGTGGGGCCGGATCGCGTCGGCCCTGCCATGGCCTATGGCGGCAGCGTTCCCACGCCCACGGACGCTCTTTTTGTTCTGGGACTGATGCAGGACGGGGATCAGGAGGCCGCAGTCAAAGGCATTGGCTCTCTGGCCGATCTTCTGGGAACCGGAATTCCGGAGGCCGCGGCAATGATTTTTGATCGGGCATGCCACATCATCCTGTCCGAGGCCGGAGCCATGATTGATGGAATCAACCGCAAACCGGTTTACACCATCCATGAACTTCGGGAAGGTCTGCAGGTGAACCCGAAGCAGATTTTTGTGCTGGGCGGCCCTGCTCCCTGGTTTGCCAAACGCCTGCAGGAACTGTCTGACTTTGACGTAACGGTGATTCCCCACTGGAAGGTGGCCAATGCCATTGGGGCGGCCCTGGCCCGGACCACCTGCGAAGTCACGCTGTTTGCCGACACCCAGCAGGAACTCGCGGCCGCGCCCGAAGAAAATTTCAGTCAGGCTGTAACCCGCAATTTTTCAAAGGAAATGGCTGCGGAAAAAGCCTTTGAACTCCTGAAATTCAAGGCTGTCCGCATCGGCGCGGATGCAGAGGATCTGGACATGGAGGTTACGGAAAGCCAGCAGTTCAACATGGTGCGCGGATTCTATACCACAGGCAGAAACATCCGGGTGAAGGTACAGGTCAGACCCGGTCTGATACGGGGTTATGAAAGGATTGTGCAGGGGCTGATGAATGACGCATGACAGAAACAGCATAAATTTTTTATTTATTTCAGAATATTGAAATCCAACCCGAAAATCCGCGGCATTGGAGTCAAAAAAATTTCTGGATAAGGGAAAGAAAAATGAGACTGATACGGTTCGGACCAAAGGGAAAAGAAAAGCCGGGTCTGTGGAAAAACGGACGAATTGCTGATCTGAGAAAGATTTTTCCGGATATGCCGGATATCGGGGAAAATTTTTTCCGCCAGGGATGGATGGAAAAGGCGGCGCAGGTGACAGAGGCCGGAGAACAGATGGATGTGCGCCTCGGCCCGCCGGTATGCTGTCCGTCCAAAATCATCTGTCTGGGGAAAAATTATGCGGAACACGCCAAAGAAGGCGGATTTGAAACGCCGGAAAAACCCATACTGTTCTGCAAAACCCCCAATACGGTGAACGGCCCCCATGATCCCATTCTCCTGCCGCAAAGCAGCGCAAAGGTGGACTGGGAAGTGGAACTGGCTCTGGTCATTGGCAGAGAGGGAAAACGCATCTCCCGGGCTGCCGCGTTTGATTTTGTGGCCGGATACATGGTGATGAATGATGTTTCAGCCAGAGAAGCCCAGTTTGGTGACGGACAGTGGTTCCGGGGAAAATCCTTTGACAGTTTTGCCCCCATGGGCCCGGCCATTGTCACCCCTGATGAAATCGGAGATGTTGCGAATCTGCATCTGCAAACCCTGGTGGACGGAGAAATGATGCAGGATGGCAGCACCCGCGATTTGATTTTTGATATTCCTTTTATCATCGAATACATAAGCCGGGACATGACCCTGTATCCGGGCGACATTGTTTCCACTGGAACGCCATCCGGTGTTGGCATATTCAGAAATCCGCCCATCACCCTGAAACCCGGAAATGTGGTGGAGTGCCGGATAGAACCTATCGGAACACTCCGAAATCTGTGTGTCTGAAAGAGAATTGGTAACAGGAACATATCAGGCTCTGATCCTCAAACTTCCCTTCCTGAGCCGGGTGAATCCCTGAAAAGTTTTCATTTTTCCTTTGATTTTTATTCCAAAGAATTATATGATAATCATTTGTGAATGGATTAAGCGGCCTGAAAAAGCCGCAGGAGCGGGTTTCAAACCCGCTCCTGAACGGATTTGAACCACTATTGATTATATTATATTTGATTCTCCATTGAAAAATATACTTATCAATTCCCCTCTCAGGAGGGGAATTTTTAAAAAATCAATGGCGATTTGGTATTATGCCTTAAAAGATGCTCAGTCCGGTCAGGACAAGGAATGGGAAAAACAGCAGACAACAACAGGGGAATGGCCCTGCTTATCACACTGACAGTTATCACACTGATGATTGCCGGAGCACTGGAACTCAACCGCAGGGTGCGTGCGGCAGTTGAGGCCACAGCATCCGCGCGGGATCGGCAGACCCTGACGCAGATGGCTTATGCAGGGGTTCATGCGGCAATGGCCATGCTGATCAGGGACAAAACAGAGTCACCCATTGATTCCATTCAGGAAGACTGGGCAGATCAGGGAAAAATCGCAGAACTGCTGGCCGAGATTCCCCTGGAAAAAGGACGGGTGACGTTTTCCATTACAGATGAACTCGGCAAGATCCAAGTGAATTCACTGGTGGTTTTCCCAAAGGGACAGCATTTCAATGAATCCCAGAAAATCATGTGGGATCGGTTTACACGGAATCTCATTGCGCAGACAGTCGGACAGAGTGACAGGAACAAAGATCCGGATATGGATGCCGCAGCCATTGTCAATTCGGTCAAAGACTGGCTTGATTCCGGGGATGATGATGCAACCACAGGAGTCAGCGGTGCGGAGAGTGATTATTATGAAAGTCTGAATCCGCCATACAAAGCAGCCAACGGGCCTTTTCGGAGCATTGATGAACTGATGCTGGTGAAAGGCATCACGCGGGAGCTTTTCGGGGGTGTGAATTTGAATGCGGAAAATGGAAAAGGATTTTCCTCCGAACTGTCGGGAGCAATGAAGGAAGCCGGCGGAATCGGCAAGTATATGACTGTTTACGGCATGACGCCTGCCAGGACAAAGGCTGAAGACAGAAACTTCACCTTTGAGGGAAAAATCAATATCAACACAGCGGATCTCCCGGTTCTGGTGGCACTGATGCCTTCGGAAAACACAGATTATGCCCAAGCCATTTTTGATTACCGCAATGAGAAAGAGGACGGCAATTTTGTGAACACCGACCTGGCCTCGCCCACATGGTACAAAAATGTGCCGGACATTCCCGGGGATTTGCAGATTGATCCGAATCTGATTACGGTATCCAGTGACATATTCCGGATCAAAGCCGCGGCAAATCTCAATGATACAGAAATGAACCTTAATGTGGTGATTCAGCGGGAACAGGCAAAAAACGGAAAATGGACATGCAGGATTCTGGAATGGGCGACAGAATGATTCAGAGCAAATACAGTCCGCAACTCTCAGCAGGGGAATGGACAGGAGACACCCCGCCCCCTCTCAGGCGGGGAAGGGACGAAATTGGATGAGCAGAAAAATACTCGGACTGGATATTGGTTCCGATACGCTGTCCGCTGTGCTGATTGACAGCAGTCTGCGGGAAAGCCGGATTGAAAACACAGCCTTTGTGCACATACCGGAGACAGAAAGCAGGGAGGATGGACTGAAATCTGCTCTCGCGGAACTGAAAAACCGAATGCCTCTGACCGGCGCTGTGTGCGCTGCCTCCTTTCCCGCAAATCAGGTTTCCTTCCGCAACGTCCGGATTCCCTTCAAAGGCGCGAAAAAAATCGGACAGGTGCTTCCCTTTGAACTGGAGCCCATGCTTCCCATTCCGGTGGATGAGGTGCTTACGGATTTTCTTGCGGTTCGCCCTGTTCCGGACCAGCCGGAGCAGACCGACATTGTGGCTCTCGCTGTTGCCAAATCTGATCTGCAAACCTGCCTGGACATGTTTTCTGCTTTCGGAGTGGAGCCCAGAACCCTGATGCCCGGGACTTATCCCACAGTGGCATGTCTTGGCAGCATCAAAGACATGCCGGAGAACTGGATATTGCTGGATATGAGGGGAAAATGGGCCACCCTGTTCATTGTGCTTTCCGGCCGGATTCATCTGATGCGCTGCTTTCCGCTGCACGGTTCCGCTAATGCAGGAGGGAAACTGCTCTGTGCCATGATCCTACAGACCCTGTCTGCATTTGAAGATATGTTTTCCCTTGCCTTTGAACCGGAAAAACTGGTTCTCAGCGGAAACACGGGAGAGGCAAACCTTTCACAGTATCTGGAAGATTTTCTGAAAATTCCGGTGATTATTTTGGATCTGCGTTCGGATCTGCTTCGGAATGCCCCAAACCGGATGAAAATTTCTCCGAATGCTGACTGGCAGAGCGGACGCCTGGACAATGCCCTGGCTCTGGCTGTAATGGAAATGGAGGGAAAAAACGGACTCAATTTCCGCAAGGGGAGTTTTGCGGCACAGAAAGAATGGGCTCTGCACAAAAAGAACCTAATTGCAGCGGGCGTGCAGTGCGCTGTCATTCTTCTTCTGGTGTTCGGAAATCTCATGGCAGATGCCTTTATCTCCCAAAGAAAAATTGAACGGCTGGACAGTCAGATTGCAGAAATTTTCAAATCCGCATTTCCGGATGTGCAGCGGATTGTCAATCCCCTCCACCAGATGCAGGTCGCAATGGAGGAACTGCGGAAAAATGCCCCTGTTCCGGGTGAGGGGGTGCGAAACATCCGGATTGTGGATCTGCTCAATGACATCAGTCAGCGTATTCCCAAAGAGATTGACACGGAGTTTTCCCGGATGGTGATTGATTCGGAAAGTGTTCTTGTTTCGGGTGATACAGACACCTTCAATTCTGTGGACAGTATTCAGACCTCGCTGGAAGGTTCTCGGCTTTTCAAAAAGGTGACCATCAGTTCCACGAGCAAGGATCAGAAGGGCAACCGTGTGAATTTCAGAATAAAGGTGGATTTATGAAACTCAGCCGACTGAACAGGAGAGAAAAGTATGCCCTGATTTTGGGGCTGGTTTTCATCTGTGTGTATGTTCTGACAGAATTCATTGCAAGTCCTTTTTTGGAAAAACGGGAACAGAACCGCCGTTCCCTGGCTGCCAGAGCGGAAACTTTGGAAAAAATGCGGCAGATCAGCGCGGAATATGCACAGCTGAAAACCAGAACAAAGATTTCTGAGCAGTATTTTGCTGCCAGGCCCAAGGGGTTCACCCTGTTTTCCTTTCTGGATGAACTTGCGGGAAAGGCCGGTCTCAAGGACAATATTGAATATATGAAACCGTCCAAATCAAAACCAAAGGACAGCCCCTGGACAGTGTCTCTGGTGGAAATGAAACTGCGGGGCATCAGCATGAAGCAGTTGACCCCCTACCTCCATATGGTGGAAACCTCTCCCAATATGGTGTTTATCCGCAGAGCCTCTTTGTCCAAAACCGGAAATGAGGGATTTATGGATGTGATTCTGCAGGTTGAGGCCCATGAGGTTTCCTGATGAAAAAAAAATATCTGTTTTACACGCTTTATTCGCTTGCCGCACTGATTTTTTTTCTTTATTGGCTTTTCCCCTCAGCCGAGATGAAAAACTATATTGAACACCGGGTGAGGAATGCGGGAACCGGATATTCTCTGCACATCGGGAATCTCCGGCCTGTCCTGCCGCCCGGTCTCCAGTTCCTTGATGCGGAAGTCCGGGAAGGGGACAGACTGCTCGTCGAGGCTGATCAGGTGAAATTCATGCCCTGTTTTCTTTCTCTTTTCGGAGACTCTCCGGCAACGGATTTCCGGATTGATTTGTACGCGGGGACAGTGAAGGGCAGGGCCAGCCTGAAAAAAGAATCCGCTGAAAAAGGGGAGGGAGAGAAAATCAGTTTGGAGGCTGCATTGTCCGGCATTCAGGCAGAACAGATCGAAATCCTGCAGAATTTGTCGGGTCATCCGATATCCGGGATTCTTGAAGGCACTGTGGCATACAGGGGAAATGAGGCACCTGGAAGCGGAGAGGCTGATCTGAAAGTGCGGGATTTGACAGTGGAACTGGGAACACCGCTGCTGAGTCTGGGAAAACTGACATTTGCGGAAGTCAGTGCGAAACTGGGGCTGGAAAATCAGCAGCTGCAAATCAGGGAATGCACAGCAAAAGGAAATCAGGCAGGCGGAAATCTTGCAGGAACAGTTGAACTGAAAAATCCTGCGGGAAAAAGCATTCTGAATCTGGCCGGAAGCATCAGACCGCATCCATCCCTGATAGCGCAGATGGGAGAGGGTGTGGCTTCCCTTTTGTTCAAATCAAAGCGGGGAGGAGGCGATCTCCCCTTTGCTGTCAGAGGCACTTTGGAAAAACCTTTGTTTTCAATGCAGTAGAAATATCGGAAGCAGAAAAAGACCGGTCATCTGAAAATGGCACCGCAGGAAGGAGGTCAATATGTTTGTCACACGGCATTATATGCACCTTGTGAATATGCTGTTTATCGCGGCGGCCCTGTATCTGGGGGTGGATGCCTGTTATAAAATTTTGGTATCGCATATGGATTATGATGAATTCCTTCCGAATGGCGAAGTGCGGGTGACAGAGGAGAATTCATCCGATCCGGTTTTGCGTCCCCTGACTTATTATAAGGATATTGAGGAAAGAAATCTGTTCCGAACCAAAGATGCGGAAAAACAGGCAGCGCAGCAGGCTCCGGCACCGGCTGTGGAAGATTTGAAGGAAACCGAGCTGAAACTCAAACTGTGGGGAACGGTTACGGGAGATCCGGATCGTGCCTATGCCGTGATTGAGGAATCCAAACAGAGAAAGCAGGATCTCTACCATATTGGTGATACGGTTGAGGGGGCAGTGGTGAAGCAGATTCTGCGGGAAAAGATCATTCTCACATTCAACGGAAAGGATGAGACCCTGAGCATGGAAAATCCGTCCAAGCCCGTTGCCAGAGGTCCGGGAGGAGATCCGTCCGCAGCGCCTCCGGCTCCTGCCCTGCCTTTTCCCTTTCCGGGCATAGGCTCGGCTGATGGAACACCGGGGGAATCCCGAAGAATCTCTTTGGAGAGAGGACAGATCAATGAGGCCATCAATGATGTGAACAACCTGATGAAGCAGGCCAAGATTCGTCCCCATTTCAAGGACGGACAGCCGGACGGACTGACCCTGTCGCGGATTCAGCGGGATTCCATCTTCACGCAGCTTGGGCTGCGCAGCGGTGACATCATCACAGGAGTGGACGGGCAGAAGATACAGTCTGTGGATGACGCCCTGAAATTTTACAACAGTCTGAAATCAGCGTCCAATGTTTCCATTGAAATCAGACGGAGAGGAAAAACCGAGCAGCTTGAATATACCATTGAATAAGAGCGGACAGGAGCACAGACAGGAGATGAAAGCATATATGGATCAATGCGGGCGGTTTGTCTGTATTGTTTTTCTGATGGCAATACTGCTGACAGCCATTTGTCCTGCATGCACCGCGCAGGAAAACGGAAATGAAAACGGAAACGGCAGTGTCAACGGAAACGGAAAGGCGGATCGCTTTGTTTCCATTGATTTCAATGATGTGGACATCGGGGTGTTCATCAAGTTCATCAGTGAGCTTACAGGAAGAAATTTTGTGGTGGACAACCGCGTCAAGGGAAAAGTGACCATCATATCCCCTTCAAAGATTTCTGTGAACGAGGCTTACCGGGTTTTTGAGTCCGTGCTGGAGGTGCATGGGTTTGCAACGGTGACAGCCGGGGAGGTGATGAAGATTATTCCCTCGCCTGAGGCCCGCACCAAGAATATCGATACGCTGATCCGGGAATCTGCCGTATCGCCCGATGACCGGGTGGTCACACAACTGATTCCGCTGCGGTATGCGGATGCCGAGGAGATTAAGCGGCTGTTTGCGCCCCTGGTTTCCAAAAGCAGTGTGATGCTCTCCTATGGACCCACCAATATGCTGATTCTCACAGATGTGCATTCCAACATCCGGAGGCTGCTGGATATTCTCAAAGTCGTGGATGTCATGGGTATCGGGCAGGAAATTACCGTGATTGGGCTGGAGAATGCGGATGCGGAAAAAATGGTCCGGCTCCTGACCACTGTGTTTCAGCAGGCAAAGGCACCTGCCCAGAAAGGCGCTGCAGCGGCAGACAAATCCAGGTTTGTGGCAGATGAGCGCACCAATTCCCTGGTGATTCTGGCCAGTGAGGATGAAACCGTGCGAATCCGCCAACTGGTGAAGAAACTGGATGTGGTCATTCCCAAAGGCAAGGAAACGATTCATGTCTATTATCTCCAGCATGCCAAAGCCGAGGAACTGGCCGATACCCTGCAGTCTCTTTCTTCCTCTTCCCGGCAGGCAGCCGCCAAGGAACCGGGGAAAAAGGAAAGTCCCATTGTGTCGGACAAAGTGAAAATTACTGCGGACAAGGCCACCAACAGTCTCATTATCATGGCGGACAAAGAGGAATATCTGGTGGTGGAAGGCATCATCAAAAAACTGGATATCCCCAGAGCCATGGTCTATATGGAGGCTTTGCTGATGGAAGTGGATGTCACCAGAGGATTCAGCATCGGCACAGAGTGGATTGGCGGCGGCAAGACCAGTTACGGCAGTGACAAGGATGCCTGGATAGGAGGAGGATGGTCTGGCGGCGGAGATACAGCCTACTCCAACCTTTCTGCCATTGGAACCTCGGCAGTGACCGGGGTGGCCTCTCTGCCCCAGGGGTTTGCTCTGGGCATTATCGGAGAGCAGATCAGCATTGGGGGCATGAAATTTCAGAATGTGGGGGCTGTGGCCCAGTTTTACAAACGGGACAACAGTGTCCATATTCTCTCGACCCCCCAACTGCTGACCACAGACAATGAGGAAGCCAGCATTACAGTGGGAAAGAACGTTCCCTATCAGACCAAAACCGGAACCACATCCACTTCCGAAACCTACAACACCTATGAATACAAGGATGTGGGTATCATGCTCAAAGTCACGCCCCAAATCAGCAAAGACCGTCTGATCCGGCTGGCAATAGAACTGGAAATCACGAAACTGGACACAGCCGCTGAAACCAATTCCGATGAAAGACCCACAACGTTCAAACGCACAGTGAACACCACAGTGATTGTCAATGACAAACATACGGTGGTGCTCGGCGGGCTGATTGATGACAGCTTTTCCGAGTCCGAAAGCAGGATTCCCTGTCTGGGTGATATTCCGGGGCTGGGCTGGATGTTCAAGTCCATGTCCAGAGGACGGGAAAAGACGGATCTGTATGTTTTTCTCACACCCCGTGTGATTGAGAATCCTCAGGAAGCCACTGAAGTTTATGAAATGAAGAAAGAGGAAATAGACCGGGCAGACCAAAAAGAGGATGAAAGCATCAAGCTGTACAGACGCGGCACTGAGCCCGGAAAAGGTTTGACTCTGCCGGACTTTCTGGAGTAGGCATGAAAAAACATTTTTGGGACAGACTGGGAGAAATTCTGACGGAACAGACCGGACTTTCGGAAGGAGATTTTCGGGAAGCTCTGCGGCTCCGGAGGGAAAAGGGCGGAAATCTGGCAGATATTCTCATCAAAAAGAAGCTTCTGACCGAGACGCAGTATCTGGAAGCCCTGAGTCTTCTGTACGGCATTCCCTTCTGGCCCAGACTTCCTCTGGAACGCATGGAGCCTGATGTCACGGCCAGGGTTCCCCTGCAGTTTCTGAAAAGGCATTTTCTGGTTCCCCTGGCCTTCCGTGCTGAAACAGGGAATGGGAAAACAGGAAGCCATGCCGGGAAAACCGGCCTGTCCGATGGGGAGAATGGAAATCAGGGGGCTGGGGAAAACGGCAGTCGCGAGTATGTGATGGCCATAAATGATCCGGCCGCCTTTCAGCCCATGGATGATGCTGTGCGCATGATCGGGATGGAAAATTTTCAGACGGTTCTGTGCACAAAGGAGGCCATTGTCTCGGCCATCAACCTGACCTATGACATGCACCGGGATTCCGCGGAGCAGTTGGTGCAGGACATGGAGGAAAATGAGTCCCTGATTATCTCTGAGATTGAAAGCACCGCGGACCTGCTGGATGACACCAGTGACGCGCCCATCATCAAACTGGTGAACCATATCATTTCCCAGGCTGCCAAAGCCAGGGCCAGTGACATTCACATTGAGCCCTATCAGGACAGTTTCAAGGTCAGGTACCGTGTTGACGGGATTCTCTATGATCTGCTCACACCGCCCAAAAGCATACAGGCCGCGCTGACATCCCGCATTAAAGTCATGTCGAGCATGAACATTGCGGAAAAACGTCTGCCCCAGGACGGACGTCTCCAGGTCAGGATTGGGGATCAGGACATTGATGTGCGCATCTCCACCATTCCCACCGCGTTCGGGGAAAGGGTGGTGCTGCGGCTGCTCAACAAATCCAGTTCCCTGCTGGAACTCAGCGAACTGGGACTGGCCCCGGAACGGCTGGCCCTGCTGCGGCATCTGGTGACCTCCCCCAACGGCATTATCCTGATGACCGGTCCGACCGGCAGCGGCAAAACCACAACCCTGTATGCGGTCCTGTCTTCCATCAACAAACCGGACATCAATATCATCACCATTGAGGATCCCATTGAATATCAGTTGAAGGGCATCAGTCAGATTCAGGTCAATCCCAAAATTGATCTCACCTTTGCCAGAGGGCTGCGCTCCATTGTGCGTCAGGATCCGGATGTGATTCTGGTGGGAGAAATTCGCGACAGGGAAACTGCGGAAATCGCTGTGCAGTCCGCTTTGACCGGACATCTGGTTTTCTCCACCCTGCATACCAATGACTCTGCCAGTGCCATCACCCGGCTGGTGGATATTGGCGTGGAACCCTTTCTGATTTCCTCCTCGGTGATAGCCGTGGCAGCCCAGCGGCTGGTCCGGGTACTGTGCAAAGACTGCAGGGAACCTTATCTGCCGGATGAAATCATGCTCAGAGGCATTGGCATTTCCCCTGAAAAGGCAGCCCGTCACACCATTTTCAGGGCAGTGGGATGCCCCAAATGCTTTCATACCGGCTACAGGGGACGGGTGGCCATTCTGGAAATCATGGTCATGGATGAACAGCTCAAGAGCGTGATTCTCAAAACTTTTGATTCCAATGTCATCAAAAGCAAAGCCAGAAATATGGTGACACTGCGTCAGGACGGCATTGACAAAATTTTGCAGGGCCTCACCACCATTGAGGAAGTGGTGCGGGTGACGCAGCAGTGAGCAGAAAAGGTTTCAGGTTTCAGGTTTCAGGTGTTCAGTATTTTGCCCGGCAGGAATTCAGACAGATACGCTGTCACACGATGCTGTTCTTTCTGATCCTCTCCATGATATACGGATGTGCTGCTTTACCGCAGGCGGACAGCAGGGATCAGCCGCTGATCACAGGCGGAGATTCCGTCCCGGGATTTTCTCCCATACAGTTTTTCCAGAAATACATTTCCCCCATTGACGGAAACCGCTGTCCCATGTATCCCTCGTGTTCTGCTTACAGCAGGGAAGCCATCCAAAAATACGGTTTTGTGAAAGGCTGGATTATGACCTGCGACCGGCTTCTGCGCTGCGGCAGAGATGAACTGAAACATGCGCCCCGTGTCATCATCCGCGGGGAGGTGTACTGCCATGATCCGGTCAGCGGGAATGATCCGGGGGTTGACAAACCCCGATTGTCCGGAGACTGATTCAGAACAAAAAGGAGACTGGCAGCCATGAAAAAACTCTTTGGAATAATACCGAAGGGGAAGCAGTTTTTTCAGACAGACATATGGCGGATCCGGACAGACAGTCTTCCTCCCCTCCGCGCATTTGGTGTGAAACATTTCCGGATTCTTCTGTGTGCCATTGCACTGTTCCATGAAAATCACGCTGTTCTCAGAGCATCCGCACTGACCTTTTATACCGTGCTTTCCATTGTTCCACTGGCTGCAATGGCTTTCGGCATTGCCGAGGGATTCGGTTTTGAAAAAATGCTGGAAAAAGAGCTGCTCAGCAATTTTCCCGGCCATGAGGAAGTGATTGGCAATATCATCACCTATTCCAACAAACTCCTGGAAAACACAAGGGGCGGACTCATTGCAGGCATTGGGGTGGCTGTTCTGTTCTGGACAGTGATCAAGGTGCTGGGGCATATCGAAGCCTCTCTCAATGCCATATGGAATATCCCAACCCAGCGCACACTCGGCAGAAAAATGAGCGATTACCTCTCCATTATGATTGCTGCTCCTTTTCTCCTGATCATATCCGGCAGCGTCACTGTCTACATCCGGACACAGATTATGCACATTGCCGAGAAAATTGAACTGCTTGACATTTTCAGCCGCTTTGTTTTTTTGGGTCTGAAACTGCTTCCCTTCGGCCTGATATGGCTCCTGTTTTCTCTGATATACATTCTGATGCCCAATGGAAAAATCCGACTGCCGTCCGGTGTTTTCGCGGGTATCACCGGCGGAACGGTTTATCAGGTGATCCAGTGGATTTATATCCATTTTCAGATAGGAGTTGCCGGTTACAATGCCATTTACGGAAGTTTTGCCGCCCTTCCCCTGTTTCTGATCTGGCTGCAGTTGAGCTGGATGATCGTGCTTTTCGGTGCTGCCCTGTCCGCTGCCCATCAGAATGCGGCAAACTGTGAATTTCTCAGGGACTGCCGGAATATCAGCCCCTCATTCAGACGCCTGATTTCCCTTCTGATCGCCCACCGGATTATCCGGAATTTTGCACAAGGGGAAATCCCTCTGACCGCAAAGGATATTTCAGCCCGGCTGGAAATTCCTCCCGGCCTGGCAGAAGACATTACAGCGGAACTGCTTGAATGCGGAATTGTTTCCGCTGTAAAAAGGAGAAAAGAAGATGAAGAACCCGCTTACCAGCCTGCCCGTGATATTCACTGTCTGTCTGTCAGTTATGTGCTTGCTGCACTGGATCGGAAAGGAAGCGATGACATTCCCCTTGCCCAGACTGAATCCCTGAAAACCCTTTCGGACGTGATGAGAGAGTTTGACAGACTTCTGGAGGAATCTCCGAAAAACCGTCTGCTCCGGGATATATAAATTCTAAAAGGATGAATGCATCAGCAATGATTGCACTCCTGACAATTCCTTTTCATTGACGGAAAAGACTGCAATCAGCCACAGGTTAGCTATCCCGGACACTTTTTGCCGCTGCTGTGCAGGCAGACAGAAAGAATGCTGTACCAACAGACAAAAATCTGCCGGAATTCCGGACAGTGGATCAAATCTTCTGATCGTTTTTTTATACCGAATCGCCATTGACTTTATGCAGTTCAGTCATTTTTTCCCCAATGCCGCTGAACTGACACCCCTCCCGGAGGGAGGGGAACCGCGGGTTCACCCGGTGCTGAAAAAACGGCAGTATTGTATTAAATCAATGGCGAATCGGTATTACACAGGTGCTGAAGAAAGACCCCGGGTTTTTTCCGGAGAGTTTGTCTTTCCCTGCGGTTAAAGACAGCAGCTTCGGCCTGCTGCTGAATTCGGAATGGAGCATATACGGCATAATCCGCCTTTTTTTCCTGTTCAGTCCGGAAATGAAATTGCATGTTCTGATAAAAAATATTTCAACTCATGATATTTTCTATTGCTATTAAAGTGAATTCTGTTTAATATTGCAATAAACATTTTATATGGGATGGAAAATCCCCTGAAAATCACAATACGATACAACGGAAAACAGCGAAAGGAGCAGGGAAATGAGTGAACTTGAGGTTTTGTTGAAGGCAGTGTCCATAGGGCTGAAAGCAGGATTGAAAGCGTTTGCAGAAGGAATCGGATCGGTTCCGGAGCATGCGGAAGAAACCCCAAAACCCAGACGGAAAAAAGACACGGGTGTGACTGTCAAAGAGACAGAAACAGCAGCAGAAGAACCCGTGAAGAAAACACGGAAAAAAAGAGCATACCGAAAAAGTGCAAAGCCCGGAAGGAAAAAAAATGAAGGAAGAAGGAGAAGAGGCGGAGTATCGGATACGGATGCTGTTCTGGCAGTGATTCAGGCCGCAGAGAACGGCATTGAGCAGGATGAACTTGCCGAAAAATCCGGCTTCCCCAAGTCCAAAGTGCATGGCATTGTTTACCGTCTGAAAAAACAGGGAAAAATCAGAAGTGACCGTAAAGGGTTTTACGAAAAGATATAATAATGCCGGAACAGTTATGGTGAAACACTGCCAACAGGTGAAGCAATGAAAAATGCCTTTTTGTCGATGCTTATCCTGATGACTGCATCTGTCATCGGTCCGTCCGGTGTGCTGGCCGCGTTTGAAAAGGATGTGATTGACACAGATTCGGGGAAACTGGAAATCACCTTTATCGGGCATGGAACCCTGATGTTCGAATTCGGGAAAACAGTGATTCATGCGGATCCGTGGACCCGGCTGGCCGATTACAGCACCATGCCCAAAGCAGACATTATTCTGATTACGCATGAACACACGGATCACCTGGATCCCGAGGCTGTCAGGATACTGCGCAAGGATTCCACAGAAATCATCCTGACACAGGCCTGCGCGGAGCAGCTCAAAGACGGTAAGATCATGAAAAACGGAGATGTCCTGACTGTCAGCGGAATAAAGATCGAAGCTGTGCCTGCCCACAATCTTGTGCATATGCGCAAGGACGGTACGCCGTTTCATCCCAAAGGACAGGGCAACGGCTATGTGCTGAGCTTTGGAGACAAGCGGATTTATGTGGCAGGTGATACGGAAAACATTCCGGAAATGAAGGAACTCGGACAGATTGACCTCGCGTTTCTGCCCATGAATCTGCCCTATACCATGACTCCTGAGATGGTGGCCGCTGCCGCAAAACTCTTTGCCCCAAAAGTTCTCTATCCCTACCATTTCGGGGAAACAGACACAGCACAGCTTGTGAATCTGCTCAAAGAGGAAAAGGGAGTGGAAGTGCGCATCCGGAACATGAAGTAGGAAATCTGCCCGGTTTGATTCTATTTCCGGACAAACGGCAGATTCGCATTGGTGATATCAATGTATTCCTGTTCCAGTTGGTTGATTTCGCCAATATGCGTTTGCATGAGCCGATTGAGCCGGGCATCACAGAACAGATGGAGACTGCAGGTCTTTGAGAGGTGAAATCCCCTTCGTGTCTTGTGTTCACCGCCCACACCGGGATCAAAATAACGGATACAGTTTTCAATGGCCCATTCAATGGGCCGGTAATAGCACACCGCAAAGTGGAGTCCTCTGATTCGGGAGATACTGCCCCAGTATCTCCCGAACAGTTGATCTCCCTTGTGCACCAGCATGGCCATTCCCAGAGGCTGAGCAGAATCTCCTTCCCTGCATGCCGCAGCAAAAAGCAGTCTGTGTCTGTAATGCGTACAGATACCCTCAAAAAAATCCCGGTTCAGATATTTGCATCCCCAGGGGCCGTAGTGATGATTGGTCATTTCATAAAAGCGGTACATCAGGGGTATAAAGGAGGACGGTATTTCATCCCCCGTGAACATTCTGATCCGGATGCCTTCTTTCTCCATCCTGAGCATTTCCTTCCGAATATTGCGCCTCTGCCCGGAATGAAACTGTCCCAGATATTCATCAAAATTCCGGAATCCGGGATTTTCCCACAGCATGCCGGGGTGAAGCCATTCAATGAAACCCAGCCCGGCCATGCTTTTTCTCCAATCCGGATCCGCAAACAGAAAACTGCATCCTGACAGATGATGGTGAATGCAGAATCGGATGATTTCATCTGTCATGGCAAGATTGATCTGCTGTTCATCCGCATCTTCAGCCATCAGAAAACGGTAACCGGTCAGCGGTGTGACCGGACTCATGCCCACCATTTTCGGATAATAGGATATGCCCATATGCGCTGCCGCATTGGCCCACATCTGATCAAAAACAAATTCTCCCTCGCTGTGAGTCTTGATATACAGCAGGGCAGCTCCCACCATGCGATTGTTGTCCCACACCGTCAAATGCCGAGGATACCAGCCGGTCTCAGGAGCGATGCTGCCCGATGCTTCCATCTGCCGAACCCATTCCCATTCCAGAAAAGGGGTTTTCAGGCCAAGGGCCAGCGAATCCCAGACGGCAGCCTCCATCTCGTGAATACCGGACAGCCATCTGAACGAATAGGATTTTATTTTATGCAAATTCCGATTTCCCACAGCATCAGTCAGATTTCAGGATTTATTTTTCCGACACTTCACACCTTCATGCTTCATCCGGATGATCGAAGATATAGCCTACAGAACGCAGACTTCTGAAATATACAGGAGATTTTGGATTTTTTTCAAAATATTTTCGCAGCCGGACGATAAAATTGTCAACGGTGCGCGTGGAAGTGGAACCGGTATAGCCCCATCCGATTTCCAGCAGTTCGGTGCGGGAAAGGGTTTTTCCCCGGTTCGCGATGAACAGTTTCAGCAGTCTGATCTCCTGACTGGTCAGGCGGACATCTCCGCATTGGCACCGGGCCGCATTTTTTCTGAAATCAATATGATTGTCTCCGAAGGAATAGGAAAGAGGCTCATCTGTTTCATGTTCAGCGGATCCGGTTCCGTCATCATACCAGGCCACCCGTGTCAGCAGCCGTTCTGCCCGAAGCATGAACTCCTCCAGTTCAAAGGGCTTGCTCAGATAATCGTCTGTACCGTGCGCAAAGCCCCTGATTCTGTCCTGTGATTCCCCTTTGGCCGAGAGAATCAGAACCGGAAGACGTTCATCCTCCAGACGGATGCTCTGCAGCACGGACAGCCCGTCAATGAGCGGAAGCATGATATCAAGGACAATCAGATGGGGCTTCCATTCTTTCCAAAGCCGCAGTCCGGCTGCACCGTCAGGAGCTATGCGCGCATCATATCCCTGCAGGGTCAGATTCAGCCTCAGCCCCTCGGCAATATGCACTTCATCCTCAATCAGGAGAATACGCTTTTTGTCGCTGTATTTCATTTTGTTCCTGTCTGTAATCAGATGATTCATCTGCCGGAATTCCTTTTGCAGTAAGGAAGAATCAGCGTGAACACCGCTCCTTTTCCCGGGCCGGGGCTGTCTGCGGTTATTTTTCCTTTGTGAATCCGGGCAATGTTCTGCACCAGATACAGTCCCAATCCGCTGCCCCTGGCCGTCATGTTTTCTGAATGCCCCACCTGATAGAATTTACGGAAGATTTTCTTTCTTTCCTTTTTTTCAAATCCGATTCCGTTGTCCTCAAAACAGATGTGCAGTTTCTGCTTTATCCGTGAAATGCGGATATGAATCATTGGCATTTCTGATTTATTGTAGGTACTCGAATTGGTCAGCAGATTCATCAGAAGCATCTCAAACAGAGGGATGATGATGGGGCACAAAACAGAATTATCCGCTTCTGCGCTGATACGCACCTGGCAGTTTCCAAAAAGATGGCGGTTGTTTTCATGGAACATGCGGATGAAATCGGGCAGGTCCGTTTGGGAAAATTCTCCGCTGTAATTTCTGCTTTCCATCCGGGCCAGGTTCAGAATGCGGCTGATGTTTTCCGAAAGCCGCTGGGCATCATGCAGCATATACCGGATGTATTTTTTCTGTTCCTCTCTGGGGAGTTCATGCCTGAGAAATGTTTCCAGATAGAGTTTCAGAGATGTGACCGGTGTTTTGAGCTCATGGGTGAAATTATTGATGAAGTTGTGCTGGAGACGGTACAGTTGCAGTGTCTTCTGGTTATAGACGAAAATCGTGAAGATGCCGATGAGGATGATGGCAACCAGCACGGAAAGCACCAGAATCACCACCCAGGTTTCAGCCTGAAAAACCTGATCCGAATCAATATTGAATTTTCGCACCAGAGAGTTAAGCCCGGTGCTTACCTTCACATACCAGTAAATATACAGAACAAGGGACGCAGCCAGAGCCACTATGGAAAATATGAAAACAAAGACAGGATGATAAAACCATTTTGTCCGGTTCATGCTTCACATCTCTCAGGAATAATGGCGCAGGACAGGTTCAAAGACCGGCCGGTTTTTTTACAAGGGATTTTTGACCTGATGGCACTGAGCCGAAATCCGGAAATCGGAAAATAATTGCTCAGTCGAAAGTTTTCGGGCATTCAAAAACCGGATTTTTCCGAAAAAATCCGGTTTTTCTGAAAATGCTGCCCCCGAAAATTCATGCTGACTTGCTTATCAGAGATTCTCTTTTCCAATGGAGAAAATCAGGCCTAAACCCGATCAATATCTCCGTGACTGTCTATGGAAAATTCCTCATATTCCCCTTCCTCAATATAAAATGTCGAGGAGGTGTCAGTTGGATCTTCCGCGTTGTCCTCATGGATGGTGATGTAAAATTCACCATAGTAATCATTGAAATCATCACACTGATCCCAGGGTTCATACCATTTGCCCAGTTTGAACTGATCCACCACTTTGCCATCAGAGGCTCTGTGGAGTTTGACCGTATAGTCTTCATTGTCCCAGTTGCATACGGTGATAACGGAATCATCGTCATCATCCCCGCCGCAGCCTGCAATCACTGCCAGCGGGAAAATCAGCGCAGCAGCAAAAAGCACCCTGAGCATTTTGTTCCATACACCTTTTTTCATACCTGCCTCCTTCTGAATTGTTATCGTGCTTATCTTCAGTCCTCATCCAGCTCATCTTTCAGATCACGGGTCATCAGCCGTTGCAGCGCCTGTTTCGGAGATTCGTCTTCATAGAGAATGCGGTAGATTTCATGGGAAATGGGCATTTCCACATCCAGTTTTTTGGACAGGTTGTAGACGGATTTTGCTGTTTTCACGCCTTCTGCCACCATGTGCATTTCCGAAAGAATCTGCTGCAGGGTCATGCCCTGACCGATTTTTCTGCCCACACTGTGATTGCGGCTGAGATCCCCTGTGCAGGTCAGCACCAGATCCCCTATGCCTGCGGAACCGGTAAAGGTGCGGGGATTGGCGCCCAGCTTTTTCCCCAGACGCCGGATTTCCGCCATTCCTCTGGTGATGAGGGCCGCACGGGTGTTGAGTCCCAGCCCCATTCCGTCAATGATTCCTGCGGCAATGGCTATCACGTTTTTGACGGACCCGCCCAGTTCCACACCGATAACATCTTCGCTGGTGTATACCCGGAAAAAGGGCGTGGCAAAAATCTGCTGCACAAAGGCTGCGGTTTCCCTGCTTTTGGAGGCCACTGTCACCACAGTCGGCACATTCCGGGCCACTTCTTTGGCAAAACTGGGGCCGGAAAGCACGGCAAACCGCTCTGCCGGAATTTCCGGCAGGGTTTGTGCCAGAATGCCGGACATGGTGAGATGGGTCTGATTCTCAATGCCTTTGGAAGCCGAAACCAGCACCGCGTTTGCCGCAAGATGCCCGGACATCCGGGTGCTGACCTCCCGCATTACATGGGAAGGTGTCACAATCAGAACCAACTCCTTGCCGGAAACCACGGTAATGAGATCATTGGAAGGAAAAAGATTTTCCGAAAGCCGGACGCCAGGCAGAAACAGCCGGTTTTCCCGCCCGGTTTCAATCTGCTTTTTCACTTCCTCCTCAAATACCCAGAAATCCGTTCTGTATCCTTTGCCAGCCAGCAGATTGGCAAGGGCTGTTCCCCAACTGCCACCGCCCACCACACCGATGGCTGCTCCATTCTGATCTTTCATCAATCCTGTTCCTCTTCGTCAATCCCCTCAAAGGGTGCAAAATTTTCCTCCTGAGAAGGGGGCAGTGCCTCATCATCAGGGGCAGTGTTCTGAAGTTCCCCGTCATCTTTTTCCGCGAGCCTTGCCGCACCGATCACCCGTTCATCCATTTCCAAATCCATGAGTTTCACGCCCTGGGTATTCCGGCTGATAACGGAAATTCCGCTGATGGGCATACGGATCAGTTTGCCGCTGTCGGTCATGAGCATAAGTTCATCTTCCTCATCCACCAGCAAAATGGCCACCACCTGACCGTTGCGTTTGCTGGTTTTGATGGTGATGACCCCTTTTCCGCCCCGTTTCTGCACCGGGTATTCGTCTATAAGGGTGCGCTTGCCAAATCCGTTTTCTGTTGCCGTGAAAAGGGTCTGGCCGTGACTGAGAACCTCCATGCCCACGAGCCAGTCCTTTTCCGCAAGATTCATGCCCCGAACGCCTTTTGCGTTTCTCCCTATGGGCCGGACATCGGATTCATGAAAACGGATGGACTGTCCTGAAGCTGATCCAAGAAAAACATTGTATGTGCCGTCTGTAATCCGGGCTGCAATCAGTTCATCCCCCTCTTCCAGCCTCAGTGCGATAATTCCCCCGGCTCTGGGACGGCTGTAATCCATAAGGTCAGTTTTTTTCACAGTGCCGTTTTTGGTTGCCATCATGATGTAGGAACCGGGTTCAAACGCGGGAACCGCCAGCACTGTGGTCAGACGCTCGCCTTCCTCAAAATTCAGCAGGTTCACAATGGCTTTTCCCTTGCTGGCGCGTCCGGCCTGGGGGATTTCATACACCTTGCACCAGTAAACCTTTCCTTTGTTGGTGAAAAACAGAAACGTGTGATGGGTGGAGGCAACAAACAGATGCGCGACAAAATCCTCTTCCTTGGTTCCCATCGCGGTTTTGCCCTTGCCCCCCCGTCTCTGGCTCTGATACAGGCTGATGGGATTGCGTTTGATATAGCCGTCACGGGAAACCGTGACCACCATATCCTCTTCTGCGATCATGTCCTCAAGGGTCACTTCCTTCCCGGTTTCCGCAATCTCGGTTCTGCGCTGATCCCCGAATTCCTGCTGCATTTCAAGCAGTTCCTCTTTGACAATGCGGAGAACCACCTGGGTGCTGGACAGGATTTCCTTATACCAGGCAATGTCTTTGAGAATGGTGTTGTATTCTTCTATGATTTTCTCCCTCTCCAGTCCGGTGAGCCGCTGCAGCCGCATATCCAGAATGGCCTGTGCCTGCACGGCTGTCAGGCTGAATGCGGCGATCAGCCCTTCCTTTGCCTCTTTTGCGTCTGAGGATCTGCGGATCAGGGCAACAGCCTCATCCAGATTTTCCAATGCAATCTTGAGACCTTCGAGGATATGCGCCCGTTCTTCGGCTTTCTTCAGATCATAACGGGTGCGGCGGACAATGATTTCCCTGCGGTAGAGGATGAACTGCTCGAGCATTTCTTTCAGACTGAACAGCCGGGGACGTTTGTTCAGCACAGCCAGAAAAATGATGCCGAAACTGTTTTCCATCTGGGTGTGCTTGTACAACTGGTTGACAATCACCTCCGCCACCTGATCCTTTTTCACACCCATTGCAATGCGCATTCCCTCACGGTCAGATTCATCCCGGACATATCGCAGCCCCTCAATCTGCCTGTCCTTCATCAGTTCCGCAATCTTTTCAATGAGCCGGGCTTTGTTCACCTGATAGGGCAGTTCATTGACAACAATGGTTTCTGCACCGGTTTTTTTGTCCTGCTCCACACGCACCCGTGCGCGCACCCGGATAATGCCCCGTCCTGTGGTGTATGCCTCATGAATGCCGCTTTTGCCGTAAATAATGCCTGCAGTGGGAAAATCCGGCCCCGGAACCAGTTCCATGAGTTCCCGCAGAGTGATGTCCGGGTTGTCAATCATGGCAATCAGCGCGTTGGTGACTTCCGTGATATTGTGCGGGGGGATATTGGTTGCCATGCCCACCGCAATGCCGGATGAGCCGTTGACCAGCAGACAGGGAATGCGTGCGGGAAGCAGGGCAGGCTCGGAAAGGGATTCATCATAGTTGGGGATGAAATCAACGGTTTCCTTTTCCAGATCCCGGAGCATCTCATGCGCGATCTTTGCCATGCGCACTTCTGTGTAACGCATGGCTGCCGGGCTGTCGCCGTCAATGGACCCGAAATTGCCCTGTCCGTCAATGAGCGGATAGCGCAGGGAAAAATCCTGGGTCATGCGCACCATGGTGTCATAAACCGCTGTGTCGCCGTGCGGATGATATTTACCAATGACATCACCGACCACACGAGCGGATTTTTTATAGGGTTTGTTCCAGTCATTCTTGAGTTCGTTCATGGCAAACAGGACGCGGCGGTGAACCGGTTTGAGTCCGTCCCGCACGTCCGGCAGTGCCCGGCCGATGATCACGCTCATGGCATAATCGAGATAGGATTTTTTCATCTCTGTCTCAATGCTGATCTCCGGCGTTCTTTCCGTTTCTGTCAACATATGAATAAGTACCTGACTGTTAAAGTATAAATCCGGTTTTTCCTTCCTGTTTCTGTTCCGGAGAAGGTATGCCGGTTTCGGGTTTGAGGTTTTCACCTTTCAAAGCATCTGAGTGTTTTGCAAAAGATATGATTATAATCCGAATTTTATGCAGATTCAAGCATTATTTCATGAATCCGGCAAATCAGACACTGTGCACAGATGAATCTTTACATCTGTTTCCAAAAATGAGAAAGAAAGCGGCAGCATGGGGATAAATCCCCGGTCTGAGCGAAAAGAACGCTGAAGCGCCCTATATGACTTACGGAGATTCAAATGGAGTCAAAATCATACAAACCGGTATGGTATCATATTGTTTTTTCCACAGGGAACCGTGTGTCCCTGATAACGGAAAGTGTCAGGGAAGATTTGTATCATTTCATCCGGAACAAGTGCAGGCACAACGGCCTGAATCTTCACAGTCTGGGAGGAACCGGAAACCATGTTCACATGCTGGTTGCCATTCCCCCGGAAACCGATTTGACGGAATTCATCTCCCAGATGAAAGGCGCATCAGCCTTTTATGTGAACCGCAACCTGTCCGGGGATGATTTGCTTCACTGGCAGCAGGGATACAGTGTCCTCACCGTAGCTGAAACAGATATTCCCGCAATCCGGGAATATATTCTCCGCCAGCAGGAACTCCATGCAGAAAACACAACCATCCCGGAGTTTGAAAACAGCATAATGGATGGGGAATAGCAGATAAGCAATAATCACAGGACGCTTCAGCGTCCTTTCCATATTCAACGTGGGCAGTTATATGCCCACGCGTAACAAAAAGGAAACAGATTTATGGCAGAAATCATGCACAGCAATATTCTGGAATTGTCTGAAATGAAGAAAAAAGCCTTTCTCAGCGGGGGAGAGGATCGGATTTCGGATCAGCACCGCCGGGGCAAACTGACCGCGCGGGAACGGATCGATCTGCTGCTGGATGAAGGCTCGTTTGAGGAATTCGATATTCTCAAGGAAGGAAGAGGGGAAGGTGAGGAAAATTATCCCGGAGACGGTGTTATCACAGGTCACGGAACCATTGACGGCAGGGAGGTGTTTGTTTTTGCGCAGGATTTCACCGTGATCGGCGGATCGCTCGGTGAGGCGCATTCCCAGAAGATCTGCAAGGTTATGGATATTGCCACCCGGATGGGATGCCCGATTATCGGGCTGAATGATTCCGGGGGCGCACGGATTCAGGAAGGGGTGGACGCTCTCGCGGCTTACGGTGAAATTTTCCACAGAAATGTCAATGCCAGCGGCATTGTGCCACAGATTTCCTGCATTATGGGTCCCTGCGCGGGCGGCGCGGTGTACAGTCCCTCTCTCACGGATTTTGTGTTCATGGTGGATCGCTCCTCCTATATGTTTGTCACCGGTCCCAATGTGGTCAAGACCGTTATCCACAAGGATATTTCCTCGGATGAACTGGGCGGGGCAATGGTTCATGCGGAAAAAAGCGGTGTCGCGCATTTTGTTCTGCCCAACGACATCCTGTGCCTGCGGGCAGTCCGGCGTCTGATCAGCTATCTTCCCTCCAACAACCGGCAGAAGGCCCCGTTTCTGGATTTAAGAGACCCGCCGGAACGCACGGATCCCACTCTGGATTATCTGGTTCCGCCGAATCCCAACCAGACCTATGACATGAATGTGCTGATCTACAGCATTCTGGACGGCGCGGATTTTCTGGAAATCCAGCCCCATTTTGCCCGCAATATCATCTGCGGACTCGGACGGCTGGGCGGGCAGACCATCGGACTGGTTGCCAATCAGCCTGCTGTGCTTGCCGGTGTTCTGGACAGCAATGCGTCATGCAAAGCCGCAAGGTTTGTGCGATTCTGCGATGCGTTCAACATTCCTCTGATCTGTCTGGTGGATGTGCCGGGATTCATGCCGGGGCCGGAACAGGAACACGGCGGAATCATCCGCCATGGAGCCAAGCTGCTCTATGCCTATGTGGAGGCAAGTGTGCCGCGCATCACCGTGATTGTCCGCAAGGCTTACGGCGGGGCGTATCTGGTCATGAATTCCAAGCACATTCACTGCGACATCAATTACGCATGGCCCACCGCGGAGATTGCGGTACTCGGCCCCAGGGGAGCCACCGAACTCATTCACCGCAAGGAAATCAAAGCCGCGTCTGACCCGGAGGCTCTGCTGAATGAAAAAATGGAACAGTACCGCAAAAAATTTGCCAATCCGTTTCTGGCTGCAAAACGCGGATACATTGACGATGTGATTTTTCCCAGAGACACGCGTCACCGCCTGATTCGGACCCTGCAGTTTCTGGAAGGCAAAAGAACGGCAAAACCGGAACGCAAACACGGAAACATTCCCTTGTGAGGTATGAATATGTTTGAAAAAATTCTGATCGCCAACCGGGGTGAAATTGCTGTCCGCATCATTCAGACATGCAGAAAAATGGGAATCCGGACAGTGGCGGTGTATTCGGATATTGATTTCAGAAATCTTCATGTGACCCATGCGGATGACGCGGTTGCCCTGGGCGGAACAAGACCGGGCGAATCCTATCTGGTGAAGGAAAAAATCATTGATGCCGCTCTGAAAACCGGAAGTCAGGCAATTCATCCGGGGTATGGATTTTTATCGGAAAATGCGGAATTTGCCCGGATGGTTTCTGATGCGGGCCTGACCTTTATCGGCCCTCCGGCTCCGGTGATTTCCGCGCTGGGAGACAAAATCGCAGCAAAAAAAATCGCAGCAGAGGCAGGCATTCCCACCGTGCCGGGTCTTTCCGAATCCGTGTCCTCTTTTGAGGAGGCTTTGGCCGCGTGTGAGCAGATCGGTTTTCCCGTGCTTCTGAAACCCGCAGCAGGCGGAGGCGGCAAAGGCATGAGAATTGTGACAGATGCGGATTCCCTGCAATCTGCCCTGCATTTCTGTCAGGCTGAAACCCGCAAATCCTTCGCGGATGACCGGATTTTCATTGAAAAATTCATTTCCAAACCGCGTCATATTGAAATTCAGATTCTTGCGGATGCCCATGACAATGTTCTGTATCTGGGCGAAAGGGAATGTTCGGTTCAGCGCAGGTATCAGAAAATCATTGAAGAATCCCCTTCCGTGTTTCTGGATAAAATCCTGCGCCGGAAAATGGGAAAACTGTCCTGCGAACTGGCACGGAAAGCCGGATATGTGAACGCGGGAACCATTGAATATATCATGGATCAGGACAGAAATTTCTATTTTCTGGAAATGAACACCCGTCTGCAGGTAGAACATCCGGTGACAGAGATGGTGACTGGGCTGGATCTGGTGGAACTGCAGCTTCGCGTTGCCAGCGGGGAACCGCTTCCCCTTCAGCAGGAGGATGTGGAAATCAGGGGATGGGCAATGGAAGCCCGTATCTGCACCGAAGATCCGGGCCGGGGATTCATTCCGTCTGTCGGTCTGATTACCCGCTACGGGTATCCCAAAGGGGAGAATATCCGGGTGGACAGCGGCATCTGCGCGGGCAGCAATATCAATGTGTATTATGATTCCATGGCTGCAAAAGTGATTTCATGGGGCGAAGATCGGGAAAAGGCAAGAAAAAATCTGGTCGGTGCATTGAACCGCTATCATATTGAGGGAGTGCAGACCAATATTGATTTTGTCAACCGGATTCTGGTTCATCCCGCGTTTGTCAACGGGGAACTGTCAACAGATTTCATTGTGCAGCACATTGAGAACAGTGACATGCCGGTTTCTGATGAGAATCTTGTGTATATGGCAATTGCCACCGCAATGGTTTATCACACGCGGGAAATCCTGATCCGGGAGTCTCTTCAGCCCATGAGACCCCAGGTCGGCAAACCGGTCGGAGCAATAAAACCGATTGAATACATTGTCAAGAATGAAAAAAATATCTTCAAAATCCGACTGCGGAAGGAAACAGGGGAATTGCAGTGGAGCGCGTGGATTGATGACAGGAAATATGCGATTGAATCCGCACCTTTTGAATTTTACCGGCGCCGTCTGAAACTGCATATCAACGGAGAACCCCATTATTTCCGCATTCAGTACAGCGGAAATTTCATCGGCGCGGCTTTCTGCGGAATAACCGGAACCTTTGAGATTTATTCTCCAAGGGAATGGAAACTCGCGGAATACATGCCTCAGCCGGTGGAAAAAATTCCGGACAATCTGCTGCTGTGTCCCATGCCGGGGCTGATTGTGGATATCAAAGTCAGTAAGGGAGACCGGGTTTTCAAGGGTCAGGAACTGCTGATTATCGAATCCATGAAAATGGAAAGCGGCGTTGCTTCTCCGTGGGAGGGAACCATTGAGGATATAAAGGTCAGCCGGGGAGATGCGGTGGAAACCGGCGCGGTGCTGATGTCATTTGCAGACTGAATCCTGTGTTCTCTCTGTGGAAAAGAATACTCTGTCAACTTGATTTTGTGCGTTCAGCGATACAGAAAAACCGGATTTTTTGGAAAAATCCGGTTGTTGGAAATCACAGAGTGAGTTCAGCGGTCCAGAAAAACCTGATTTTTTGGAAAAATCCGGTTTTTGGAAATCACAGAGTGAGTTCAGCGGTCCAGA
>CAZDIU010000021.1:0-35394 GCA_964505535.1 uncultured Desulfobacterales bacterium
ATCATACATGGGAGAAAACCACTTCTGTTTATCCCGGCATTTACCAAAAAGCTGTGGAACAGGCAAAAAAAAGAGGTTGCTGAATCCATACAGATTCAGTATAATCTGATATTTTTTATTTCCCACAGAGAATACAGAGAGAATTTCACAGAGGTCACAGAGAATTCAGGAACTGATGTTACTTATGGTTGTCATACTGGCGAAACCCTGTATCCAGAACTATTTGAAAAGACTGGATTACGACTTACTCCGGAATGACGGCGGATAGAATAATCTGCTGAATTTTGAAAAATTAGCCTGACATCAGTCAGGAAGATTCGCTTCTGTCTGAATCAGGGGCAATCGGCCAAGAAAGGTCATCACAGACATGAATGATGAAAATAGCTATGTTTCCGGAATGCTGACACGCACCCGGCTGTTTATGGATGAGGCCGCTGTTGAAAAAATCAGAAACACGGTGTTTGCCATTGCCGGAATGGGCGGTGTTGGTGCGATTACAGTGGAACTGCTGGCGCGATGGGGTGTGAAAAAATTCCGTCTGTTTGACATGGATGTGTATGAGGCAAGCAATCTCAACCGGCAGTTGTTTGCCACTTCAAAAACACTGGGCAGATACAAAGTGGATGCCGCAGCAGAGCGGATTCAGGAAATCAATCCCTATGCAGAAGTGGAAATGTCGGTACGGGCTATGGCGAATAATGAAAATGCGGAACCTTTTGTAAAAGGAGCGGGCATCATCATACAGAATGCGGATCGTCCCTCTGCCAAACTTTTTTATCTGTATGCACAGAAATACAAAATCCCGCTGGTCAATGGCCACGCCACGGTAAGCGGCGGACGGATTCAGACCTTTGATTACCGGAGTTCTTCCTGCCAGAGTGTTCTGGAAAATATCTGGAACCGCTTGAAATACGGAAATCAGAAACCCCTGAGAGAAATGGATCCGGAAGAGATTAAAGAATTTGATAAAAATTATGTCCATCCAACAGCTCCTTCTCTGAATTTTGTCACCAATACAGTCGGCTGTCTGATTGTGGCTGAAGCCGTGAAACTGCTGAGCGGATACGGAAAAAATCTTAATTATCCGGAATATCTGGCTTTTGACACCTTTGATTTCAACATGAAAATCCGAAATTCCCTGTCGCCGTTCAATCCGGACAATATCAGGAAAATGAAAGGTTTATTCAGAAAATAAAATCAGAACAGAGAATACTGTTTTGAAGAATATCCGTTTTTCAGAGATTTTTGTGGAAAATTTTTCCGGATGCGTGCTTTCGCAGGCATGATGTCATTCCGGTGCTAAGCCGGAATCCGGTGTTCCCACAACACATATTTGAAGAAGCAGAATATCGTTTTCAGTTTTCAGCAGTCTGATTTTTTTTAAAATCATGCTGTTGTCTGACACATATCCTCCCAAAAATTGTTGACAGTAAACGGCCTATGCGATCCAAACTGGTTCTTCTGATTCTGCTGTTTGGTGTTCTGTGGGGAATTCGTGCACCTGTTGGCGGAATGTGGTTTTATTCCTGGGTTACGCTTTTCAGACCCCAGGATTTTACCTGGCTGCCCCTTCCGAATCTGGTTCCCATATCCGTCGCCATCCTGGTATTTTCTCTTTTGTTTGGAGCTGTCAGGAGAAAACTGACATTCAGATGGAATACAGGTTCCATTCATTTGTGTTCCATTCTTTTTGTGTGTTTTTTGTCCTACTGTTTTTCTTCCACCAGAGAAGCATCCTGGGAAAAACTGGTTCAGGTATTTAAAATAATTCTTCCTTCCATTCTGATTTCCAACAGTATTTCCAATGAAAAGGATTTGAAAACCATTGTCATGACATATGCCGTTTCTGTAGGTGTATGGGCCATTCAGGCCGCACTTCACGGTCTGGGTGGAGGACGTGCGGTTGAAAACATGGGCATTGGCGGTCAGATGTCAGAAAGAAATGATTTTGCCGTGGGTGTTGTGATGACTTGGCCCCTGTGGTATTATTTCGGTCTGCTTTCAAAAAAAAAACTGTTCAAATGGGGATTTTTCTGCGGCTCATTTTTTGTGGGACTGTGTGTCATAGTTTCCAATTCAAGAGGAGCAATGCTGGGGCTGGCTGTTGTACTGTTTCTGAATTTCATGAGAAAAGGCACGAACCGTATTCGGAATATGCTGTTGTTCCTGTTTTTTGCCCCAATAGTTCTTGCGCTTATGCCGGATTATGCTTTTAAGCGGTTGCAGACCATAGAGATGGGGACAGAACAGACAGATGAGTCTGCCCAATCCAGAATGATTTTAATGAAGGCGGGGTTGCAGGGTGCAATGGACAATCCGTTTTTTGGTGTGGGAACCGGATGCTGGGGATTGCACTATCATAACTATGTTGAAAAAAGAAGAGATGGTGCGTATGAACCTCATTCCATCTGGATTAAAATGGCAGCAGAACTGGGATTTGTCGGTTTGGGGACATATCTTTTCATGCTCGGCAATATTATCATGAAACTGAGAAGAATTCAAAAAACAGGCTTGCGTGAAAACAATATGAAACGCTGTCATTATGCCGGGATGCTGCAATTGGCTCTTATAGGATACTGTGCGGCAGGTTCCTTTATCAATCAGGTGTATTATGAATATATGTTTCTGCTGATAGCCGCGTCCGGTGCCTTTATTCACCTATGCCGCTCAGGTGAATTTGAAACAGATTCGTCTTCTGAAAAAGATCTGGGTACAGAAACAGGACAAAAACTTTTAACTTCCTGAGAAGTCTGACTATTTTTTTGATAATAATGCAAAACTGTATCAAATTAAAAAACTGATGTTACGCCATCACCGTCATACAGACGAAAGTCGGTAACCAGAATATGCTGAAATTACTGGATTCCGGCTTTTGTCGGAATGACAGAAAAAAAATCGTAACTTCCTGATTTTGGGGATAGCAGCGTAAGGTAAGTTAAAAATAAACAGCAGTTCAGAGAAATAAAGGAGACAATTCTATGAAAAAAAAAATATCCATGATTCTGCTCATGGCATGTGTCTGTTTGGTATCTGTTGTCCACAGCAAGGAAAAACAGTGGTGGGAAAAATGGGACAGGTTTCCCAAAGAGGACAAAGCCCCCCGCATCATGCCGAATGAAGTCAAAAAGCTGATGATGGCAGGTGAAAAAATGGTGTTTGTCTATACCGGATTTGATGTGGAAAAGGTGGTATGCGGCTCCCTGTACATTCCCTATCTTCTTGTTCCTCCTGAGCATGACGGTTCCAGAATCAATCTGAAACCTGTTCCCAAAGATTGGTGGGTCATGTGCTACTGCCCCTGACCTTCGGAGGAAGATAGTGCCCGTGTGGTACAATGGTTGAAATACAAAGGATATACAAAAGCAAGAGCAGTACGTCTCGGATTTACAGGGCTGGAAGAGGCTGGTTTTGTTTTCTGCCATGCCCCCGCCTCTTTTACAGAGAAAAATGCAAAACGCTGATGCAGAATTTTTTGAGACTTGAATGAATGAATCCCCATGTTTTTTTGTCATTTCCTGCCGTAAGCTGGACATTTGCGGATCTCTTTTTTTCATGCGGTTACTCTTTTTTTTCTGAACCTCCAGAGAGGATTCCGGAAAATGAAATCAGGGGAAAATACGGATTTCCATATGTGCTGTCTGCCAATCTGGGACGCACTGCACTGAAGGCCGGGCTGAAGGCGTTGCCTTTTTCGGAAAAAACGGAAATTCTGATCCCGGATATTGTCTGTCCCACTGTGATTTATACAATGCTTAAAGCCGGATACAGGCCGGTGCTGTGCGATGTGGAAAATGATCTGCATGTTTCCGTTCCGACAATGTCAGAAATATGCAACAAAAAAAATATTCGGGTCATACTGGTTCCACATCTTTACGGATTGAATGCGCCGATAGATGAGATTCAGAAATGGTGCAAGGACTCCGGTATCTTTCTGATAGATGATGCTGCCCAAGCCGTTGGACAGAAATATGAACAGCAGTATTTGGGAACTTTCGGAGATATGGGACTGCTGAGTTTTGGCCCCTATAAAAACATCGGCATATCCCGCGGAGGATTTCTTCTGCTCAAAGATCAGCAGTTATACATGCGGGCAAAAGAGCAAAAACTGAAGACAGAATCAAAATTCTCCGTTTTCAAACGGATAATGAGCTGTCTTGTCAAACTCCACTGCGGACGTCCCCTGTTTTTGACTTTGCAGGAGATGAAAAAGCGGAAGAACAGCAATACCAATGAAAAGAAAATTGCAGAGCGGGCCTGTGAAAAATATCTGCTGCCGCGCGATGAAGACTATGCCCTGTCTGATATTGAGACTCACCTGATCCATTTGACACTGAAACGGGCAGAGAACATTTTTTCAGAACGGATAACATCAGCCCGCAATCTGAAAAATGAACTGAAAACATTTGCTTTTGCGGAATGTCTCGGCTCTGACAATATTCCTCATGTGAAAATACCGGTTGGGCTTTCTGAGGGATTCTGCGCACAGAAAGCTGTGAGGTTCCTTCGCTCAAAAAAGATCGAAGCAGAAAGAATCTATATGCCGCTCCACCTTCAAAGACCTTTTCGGCAATATGCCGCATTGCCTCTTTCCCGATCTGAAAAACTCTGGAATCAGGTCATACTCATTCCCAATCCGGTGCAAAACAAAGCGGGCATCAGCAGAATTGTTGATGCATTCAGACAGCTTTCCACAATGAAAAATCAATCATGCTCAGTGATATAAAAAGTCTGCTCAGACATTCCTCCATTTACGGTATATCCAATCTGCTGCAAAAGGGAATCGGATTTGCCATGATTCCCGTTTACACCCATTACCTGACGCCCAGTGATTACGGCATTCTGGAACTCATGGATCTGACCATCAATATCATTTCCATGCTTATGGGAATGCGTCTGGGAAGTGCCATTGTCCGTTACTATCATCATTATGAAAATCCGAAAGACAAACAGGAAGTTTTCTCCACAGCCCTGATTTCTGTTTTTGTATTAACAGTTGCTGTTGTCTGTGTGCTGGAGTTTTTTGTCCGCCCCATTTCCGGCCTTGTTCTGGGCAGTCCGGATTATTTCCGGTATTTTCAGATCATATTCATTTCCATGGGATTTCAGACCATATCAACTGTTCCCGAAACATGGCTGGTAACAGAAAAAAAATCTGTGGCCTATTCTCTGATCTCCATTGGCACACTTATTTCCTATCTCAGTCTCAATATTCTCTTTATCGTGGTATATCGTATGGGTGTTATGGGTATGCTGCTGAGCATGATCATCACAAAATTTCTGAATACATCTTCCCTGCTGATTCTCATAAGAAAGGAGATACAAATTTCTTTTTCATGGGAAAAATTTTCCAATATGGTAAAGTTCGGACTTCCCTTGGTGCCGGAATCCTTTTGCATGTTCATGATACATTATTCAGACAGGTTTTTTGTTCAGAAATTCTGCCATCTGGATCAGTTGGGACAGTATTCCCTGGGCTATAAATTCGGAATGATGCTTTCCTATCTTGTGGCGGAACCTTTTTTCAGAATTTGGAATACACAGCGGTTTGAAATCGCAAAGAAAAACGATGCTCCCAATACCTTTTCAAGATTTCTGACCTATTATTCCCTTATCATGCTTTTTGGCGCACTGGGCATCAGTGTTTTTATTGAGGAAGTCATTTATATCATGGCCCCTGAGGAATATCAGGGGGCGTCCGCCATTGTGTTTCTGATTGTGCTGAGCTATGTTTTTTACGGAATGGCAGACTATCTGAAGCTTGGCATTATGCTGACATACAGAACAAAATATGCTGCTTACATAAATATGGCCAGTGCTGCTCTGAATCTGCTTTTCAACTGGTATTTTATCAGAAATTACGGCATAATGGGGGCAGCATTTTCAACCCTGCTGACTTTTTTCTGCCATTGCCTGTTTACACTTGTCATCTCACAGAAACTTTATTATATCCCCTTTGAGTACAAAAGACTTGCACTTGTCTTTGCCGTGTCCGGAATCCTGTACGGACTTTCGGGGATGATTCTTATGCCCTTTGTGGCAAAATTCATGATCAAATGTATGCTGATACTCCTATTTCCCTCTCTTCTTTATCTGTGCGGATTTTTCACACAGGAGGAACTGGCAAAGACAAAAGAACTGGCACTTTCCGGCCTGTCCAGATTCAGAGCACGTTTGAAAACCAAAGCGTCCGTGAATTGAAATATAATATCTTCTCAGAATAAAACAGGAGGATACTATCGGATACCAACTGGAAATACTGATGTTTCACCGGATAACAGGCAAAGGGGAACGCTATTTTATTCCGCCCATGGCAGTTTCATACCGCAATTTTTCCCTTCTGATGGAACGTATGGCAAAATCATGGAAAATCATCACGTTGGAAGAGGCTGTTGAGAAAATCCGGGCAGGTGCATTCAAAGGCCGGGCTGCTGCCATCACATTTGATGACGGATACAGAGACAATTTTGAAACGGCAATGAATCTGCTCAAACCCAAAGGCATTCCCGCGACATTTTTTATTCCGGTTTCTCAGACAGACACCGGTGAGCCTTACTGGTGGGATTATCTGCACATCGTCATACAGAAAAATGAAACCGCATTCCTGAAATGGATAAACAGCGGCAAATTTGGCACCATTGCGGAACATATCTTTCCGGAAAACAGAAAAATGCCGGTTTCCCGTATGGCTGTCCGTTATCTGAACACAGTGGAAAACGCATTTCGATTGGATTTTCTCAATGCCCTGCAATCTGAATTCGGTCTTTATGAAGGAGAACGGGTGCTGATGAACTGGGAGGAAATCCGGCACTTGCACAACTGCGGATTTTCTGTGGGTTCCCATACGCTTTCCCACATTCCCCTGACAGATTTGCATCCGGATGATGCCGAAAAAGAAATTGTTGAATCCGGAAAAGTACTGTCCCAAAGAATCGGCGCACCGATCAAAGGTTTTTCCTATCCCAGAGGAGCATGGAACAGGGAACTGGCCGCTATGGCAAAGCAGGCCGGGTATGCGTATGCAGTCACCACCGTTTTCGGAAGCAACAAATCCGGATGTGACTTATTTGCACTGTCCCGCCGTAGCATATCGGATTATCCGGATATGCGCTCGTTTTTCGCTGTGCCCATGTATCTCCTGGAAATGACAGGGCTGCTGGACAGATTCATTGCCAAAAGAAGATAAGGGTCTGTATAAAAATAACTTGTTGCAAACTCTGAGGGTTTATGAAAAAAACCGGATTTTTCCGGAAAAATCCGGTTGTTCCCAAAATTTTACACCCGAAAATTTATGTTGCCTTACTTACCTGAAAATTTTCGGTTGGATACTTACAAAATCTGAAAAATAACATTCTGAAACCCTGAGAGTTTTCAAAACCCTCAGGGTTTAATGTCAAATTTTTTTCAGATGTTATGTAACTTGTGAAAGGAAATCTGTTTCATTGGAAAAAAAGCATATCACTGTTTGCATTGTCTCCCCTTTTCCTCCGCCTTTCGGCGGCATGGCAGTGCAGGCGGAAAAACTGGCATCTCATCTGGAATGTGAGGGGTTTCCGGTAATCCGGGTAAGAACCAATACCGAATTTCCGGAAATTTTCCGGTTTGTCTCAAAAATTCCGGGACTGCGGACAGGATTCAATCTTGTTCTGTTTCTGAAAAATCTGCACAAAGCACTTTTAAAATCAGATATTGTTTATTTTTTTACAGCTTTTTACAATTTTTTCTTCTGGGTCACGTATCCGGCAATTCTGCTGATTAAACTGTGCGGCAAAAAACTGATTCTCAGTGCCAGAGGCGGCGGGGCAGGTGAATTTTTCCGGCAATACCGGTGGATACTCAAACCTGTCATTTCCAAAGCAGACAAAGTGACCGCACCTTCAGGGTTTCTGGCGGGAGCTTTTTGGCAGGCATTTGGAATCAAAGCAGCAGTTGTGCCAACCATTGCGGATTTGCATCAGTTTCATTTCCGTGCAAGAGACCGTTTTCAGCCTTTGCTGCTGTCAACCCGCAATCTGGAAGAAATATATGATGTGGCCTGTATCATCCGTGCCTTTCGCATTGTCAGAGATCGCTATCCTGATGCCCGGCTGGGAATTGCCGGAGATGGAAGCCTGAGAAGCCAACTGGAAAAACTGGTCTTTGATCTGAAACTGGAAGAAAATGTTGTATTTTACGGTTCTGTCAATCACCAGAAAATGCAGCATCTTTATCAGGAATATGATATTTTGGTAAATGCTTCCAAAGTGGACAACCTGCCCGGAATCATTCTGGAGGCTTATGCCTGCGGGCTGCCTGTGGTTTCCACAAATGCCGGAGGCATTCCCCATATTGTTGAAAATGGAAAAACAGGTTTGCTGGCAACTGTCGGAGATCATGAATCTCTTGCCCAGCATGTCATCAGAATTTTGGAAAATCCTGAACTTGGCAGAACCCTTGCCAAAGCTGGCGCAGACTATTGTCAGATGTATTCATGGGATCATGTGAAAGACATTCTGATCCCATTGCTGTATTCTGAAGCAAATCATCAGAAAAGAAAACCATGCAAAAAGTAAATGTGTTTATCACTGTGGATACGGAACACAGCATCGGAGGAGCCTTTGCCAATCCGAATCTGAAACCTGTGGGCAATGATCGCCGGATTTTTTACCGTGCCGGAGGAAAAGATTTCGGCATTTCCATGATTATGGACACAGGTGATCATTTTGGTCTTCGGATAAGTTTTTTTCTGGAGACACTTAACAAATATTATTTTGGGGAAAAGGAAACACGGGAGGTTTGTCAGTATATTATAAACCGGGGCCATGATGTTCAACTGCATCTGCATCCCAATTTTCTGAATTTCACAACTCCGGAACCGGCCCAAAGACCGTATTCAGATATGATACATACCTATTCTTTGGAAAGACAGATTCAACTGACAGCAGAAGGCAAAGCCGATCTTATCCGTTACGGAGCGCCCCCGCCTGTGGCATTCCGTGCCGGAAATTTCGGAGCGGACAGAAACACTCTCATTGCTTTGGAAAAAAACGGATTTTTTATTGATTCCTCCCATAACCGTGCTTTTCTCGGATACAGTTGCAAACTTGGGCATATGGACAGTAATGATGCTGAAGCAGCGGAAAAGATATGGGAATTTCCTGTGACAAATTTTTTGGAAAAAAGAATGGGAAATCATCAATATTTTCGTCCTCTTGACATAAACGGTGTGAGTTTTGCACAAATCCGCAATGTTCTTGAACAGGCGCGGGAAAAAGGGCCTTGCAATATCACAATACTGCTCCATTCCTTCAGCTTTATTCATCCCCTGAATGTCCAATACACAGAAATGCGGCCAAGATGGATGGTTATTCGGCGTTTTCATGCCTTATGCGAATATCTGGATCAGCATAGAGATGATTTTCTGGTAATTACCTTTGGTGAACTGAATCGGGCAAAACTCAGACAGATGAAACCGCAGCACCATCTGCCGCAAACAGGGCGACTCCTGTATCTCCAGAGGAATATGGAACAACTCCGGGACAGGCTGCCTTTGCAGGCGAAAATGTCTTGTCAACGGCCATAAGCAATTATATAAACTAAAAAAATTTGGCTTTATCTTCCCGTTTGTCTTCATTTTGGTTTTGAGTGAAAAAGGAGTATAGGATGGAAGCCATCAAAATAAAAAAACAGTTAACTTCAGATACGGTCTGTTTTCCTGAACTCAGAGATATGATAGGAAAATATGTGGAATTTATCATACTGACAGAACCGCATCAGGAAAAAAAATCTGTTGAAAGAACACCGGGATCTGCCAAAGGTTTTACAGAAATTTCAGATGATTTTGACGATCCGTTGCCGGATGATATAACAGAGGAATTTTACAGATGAGATTTCTGCTTATGAACAGTTGACACTGATTACGGATGATTCGCTTATCGGGCAATATGAAGTAAAAAACTCTAAACTGAAAAGATTACATGACGGACAGAGGATTCAGGCGGAATGAATGCAATGGATAACAAAGACCGGAAAATCAGAGTTGGAATCATCGGAACAGGATTTATCGCTGATCTCCATGCGGATGTGCTCAAAAGAATCAGAAATATTTCCATTGTCGGGTGCTGTGACATCAGCAGAGGACAGGCTGAATCCTTTGCCAAAAGATGGCATCTGCCCCATGCCTTCACAGATATGAACAAGTTCATTGAACAGCAGCATCCGGATGTGATTCATGTGCTGGTTCCGCCGGATTATCATTTTCCCATTGCAAAATCCCTGATGGAAAAAGGGGTAAATCTTTTCATGGAAAAACCCATGTGCCTGAATGCGGATCAGTGCAGGGAACTTGTGCAGACTGCCCGGAATTGCAATGTGAAAATTGGCATCAACCACAATTTTATCTTTTATCCCCTTTTTCAGAGACTGCAGAAAGATCTGGCTTCGGGACGCATCGGCAAACCCGAATATGTGACCGCATTTTACGGCGGGCCTCTGGGGCAGCTTGATTTTGGAAAATTCGGACACTGGATGTTTCAGGAACCGGGCAATATCATCTTGGAGCAGGGACCTCATCCCATTTCCCAGATTCGGGAAATTTTGGGAGATATTGTGCAGATGACAGCCAATGCCACGGGAAAACGGGAACTGGGCAAAGATCAGTTTTTTTATGACCGGTGGCAGGCCATTGCCCAGTGTGAAAAAGGCCATGCCTTTGTCCATCTTTCCTTTGGAAACCGTTACGCATCTCAGCGAACCTTGTATGTATACGGACAGGACGGGGCAATCACAGCGGATTTTCTGAACAATACCTATCTGATTCAGGAAAAATCCGTGTTTCCGGATTATCTGGATCCCACAGCCAATGCGCTGCGCTATTTTCCTCCGGTAATTGACGGTATAAAGGGATTTGCGGATTATGTCCTGTCCAAACTGAAAATCAAGGACAGGACCGATGCGTTTTTCATGACCATGAAAAACAGCATTTCCGCGTTTTATGAAGCCTTTTCTTCAGGTGCGGATTTGCCATGCACAGCGCAGGATGGATGGAAGGTTATTGAAACCTGTGAAAAATGGATTGCTGCAGCCAATATTCCCCCCAATCCCCAACCTGCAAAAATTTCTGTTCCGCAGCACACCGGGGAACAGGCTGACGTTCTGCTTACCGGTGCAGGCGGTTTTATCGGCGGTGCTTTTGCGGAACATCTGATTGCCAAAGGTATCCGAATCCGGGTCCTGGTCAGAAATCCCAAAGGGCTGCGTCCTGCCCTGCACTCTCCTCTGGTGCAAATCCTGAAAGGGGATATGACAGATCCGGATACGATTGAAAAAGCAGTCAAAGGTGTGAAATATGTGTATCATCTGGCTCATGCGCTGGGCAAAACATGGGATGATTTTCACCGCGTGAATGTGATGCCCGCGATTGCATTTGCAAATGCCTGTCTGAAGGAACATGTCAGATATTTTGTATTTGCCAGCAGCATTGCAGCCTATTATTACGGTGATATTCCCCGGGGACAGGATGTGCAGGGAATGACGGCCATTGACACAAAACCGGAAAAGCGGAACCTGTATGCGGCGTCCAAGATCATCATTGAAAATATGCTCATGGATATGGTGAAAAAACAGAATCTTCCCCTTGTGATTATCCGTCCCGGCATTGTGGTGGGCAGAAACGGAATCCTCAGTCACGGCGGCGTTGGGCAGTGGACCAGAGACAATGTGTGTGCTTACTGGGGGGAAGGCAGAAATGAACTGCCCTTTGTGCTGGCTGAGGATGTCGCAGAAGCTTTGGAAAAAATTATGAATGCAGACGGACTGGGAGGAAAAGCACTGAATCTGGTGGGAGATGTGCGCCCGAATGCACGCGAGTACATCCATTTTCTCCGAAAATATTCCGGGAGAAACATCCGGGCTTTTCCCTATCCCATCAGACTCTGTTTTCTGTCTGAAACCCTGAAATACATGATAAAATATGTGACAGGCGAACGAGGGGGGCTGCTGAGTTACCGGGATATTGCGAACAGATCTGTTCCTGCCCGTTTTGACTGCACAGAAGAGAAAAATCTGCTGCAATGGCAGCCCTGCGCAGACAGGGAAAAATTTCTTGAAAATGGAATCGGATGGGCATTTGACAGGAGAAATGTGTGAGCAGAAAGAAAATATTGCATGTGATTGAGCAGTTTCATATTGCCGGAGCGGAAATTGTGGTAAGGGATCTGCTGCGGAACATGCCCCGTGACAGATGGGACATGGAGGTCTGTGTACTTCATGATGTTGGGATTCTGGGCAGAGAACTGATATCAGAGGGTTATACTGTCCATTCTTTTGACTGGCGAAAAGAGAGACTTTCAAATCTTCAGGTAATGCTGAAAATGTACAGACTTTTGCACGAGCGCAAAGTGGATCTGATTCATTCACATAATCTGAGCCCTTGGTATTTTTCAACATTCGGATCGCTACCCATAAGACATATCCGGCAGTGTGTCACCATCCACGGTTTTTTGTGGCAGTTTGATGCCTGGAAACGAAAACTGATGTATTCTCTGCTGTCACTGTTTACCGACAAAATTATCACGGTTTCAGAAAATATCCGGCCGCAGTTTGCAGGCATTCCCTTTTTGAATGCAGATAAAATTCAAAATATCGTCAACGGCGTGAATATACCTGAATTTGATCCGGGATTTGACCGAATTGAAAAGCGCAAAAGCATTGGACTGTCTGAAAAGGATTTTGTCATAGGTACGGTGGGGCGGATTTCCCCTGAAAAAAATATTGGAATGCAGATACAACTGCTTCACCAACTCTTACCGCATATTCCCAATCTCAAACTGGTGGTGGTTGCACGAAAATATCCACTTTTTATTTATGAACAACTGCAGGCAATGGTGAATCAGTTTCATCTCCAGGACAATGTCATTTTTACAGATATGCGCCGGGATGTCCCGGAACTCCTGAAAACTTTTGATATTTTTATTATGACCTCTTTTTCCGAAGCCACATCCCTTGCCCTGCTGGAGGCAATGGCAGCAGGGCTTCCGGCAGCAGTCAGCAATGTGGGCGGAAACAGCAATATCATCACCCATGAGAGAAATGGCATACTTTTTCCTGTCAATGACCTTGATTTTCTCAAAAAACAGATGATAAGCCTTTATCAGGACGAGGGAAAACGCAAACAGTTAGCTCTGCATTCCCGAAAAACCGGTGAGAACTACAGTATCCCCAATATGGTTCAGGCATATGACAGACTCTACAGAGATATATTCTCAGATCCGTTTTGAGAGGTGATTTTTTTGAAACAAAAAAAATGCAATCCCCATCATACCGATGTGCTGATTCTTGGTTTGGGACCTGTGGGAATCGGCATATTAAGGGCACTGAGGCAGTATGAGGATATCAATCTCTACGGTGCTGTGCTGGCTCCCGGGGCGGAAAAAGGAAGATTTACAAAATGCTGCAAGGTATTGTCCTGGCCGGATCCGAAATCCGATGAAAGCAGATTCTTGCAGAAGTTTTTGCAATGGGCAGCTTTGCGGGAAAAATTGGTGGTATTTGCCACACGGGATGAAGAGGTTTACTGGCTTGCGAAAAATGCGGATAATCTTCCTCCGAATATTTTATTTTATCGCAATTCTCTGAAACAGGTTATGCAACTTGTTGATAAAAATCGGGTGACGGAACTGGCCATATCCTGCGGAATCAATATCCCGAAATCCTATGCTGTCAACAGGCAGTTGACGATTCCGGATTCTTTTCGGTTTCCCGGTATTCTCAAACCATCCTTTTTATCGTCTGACAAATTTCCCCATAAAAATCTGATGGTCAGGGATATGAAGGAATTGGAGACCATACTGGAGGCTTACCCTTCATTGATCGATTCCTCTGTTTTTCAGGAATTTATTCCCGGCGGAGACGATCAGATGTATGAATGCGCCTTTGTTACGGGAAAAAACGGAAAGATGCTGGGCAGTATTGAATTCAGAAAATTGCGGCAATATCCGGTTTTGCGCGGCATATCCACCTTCGGTTATACGCTCTTTGCAGACGAATTGTCCCGTTTAAGTGACATTTTGATACGGCGTTCCGGTGTTACCGGTATGTTTTCTCTGGAATTTAAAAAAGACCGCCGGGATGATCAATGGGCATTTATTGAAGCGAATCTGAGAATGCCCGGTTATGATTCCGTATTTTCCGAAACGGATGTTCCTCTTGCCCGGATATATATAGATGATTTGCTCGACAGATATGCGGAGAACCGCAAACTTGAAAACCGGAAAATCGTATATTGGATGCGGGAGGAACTTGATCTGGCCAATGTGCTGAAGGGGGATGTGGATACAGGATTGCTGAAATGGTTCAGAGATGTTGTTACTGCTGATGTTTTTGCGTTCTGGGATATTGCCGATCCATTTCCGGGACTTATAAATTTTTATGAAACTGCAACAAATATTTTCAAACGGTTAATCAGAAAAAATTAAAGGAGGTGGCAGATGCTTTCTGCAAGAAGATGGGCGGCCCGAAACATTTTTATCCCTTTGCTGTATCGCTACTGGAATATTCCTGTGTTTCCAAGGTATGAAGAGCTGATTTGCCATGATGCCATGAAATTTGATCAACTGAAGGCATTGCAGGTAAAAAAGCTCAAAGAAATCATGAAATATGCTGCAGCACATATCCCCTATTACCGAGCCGTCATCAAAGAAAAAAATCTGAGTGCAGAAGACCTGAATGCGGAGCATGCCATTACCTTTTTTCCGGTTCTGACCAAAAAAATTATTCAGGAACATTTTGATGAACTGGTTCACCCCCATATGACCCCGAAAGATTATGTTGTGGAGCATTCCGGGGGTTCCACCGGCCAGCCGACAAAAATCAGACGTTATCTGAATGCCAGAGCTTTTGTTCATGCCGCTACCTGGCGGGCCAATCAATGGATGGGTTGGGAAGTGGGAGACCCCTGGATGTGGCTGTGGGGACGGCTGAGCACCACACGCGCGACATGGCAATCCAAGTTGCTGAACATATACAAAACCCTGGCTACGCAGGAGGCCTTTTTTAATGCACATGGATTGAATAAAAATATCGTTCATGCCTTTGTCCGCACCATGCGATGGTTTCATCCCAAGGTCATTGAAGGATATACCAATGCCTTTTATCAGTTGTGCCTTTTGCTGAAGCAGGAAAATCTGACATTTCCTCCTTTGATGGGTGTGGCCGCAACCGCTGAGACGCTTTATCCAGAACAGCGAAAGCTGATCGAGGAGGTACTGGGATGCAGGATATTCAACCGTTATGCCTCTTCCGAAGTGGGACTGATAGCCGCAGAATGTTCGGCCCATGATGGGCTTCATATTGCTATGGAGAACATATATCTTGAGTGTGTCCGGGAAGATGGAACTTCCGCTCCTGCCGGTGAGATGGGAAAAATTCTGATTACGGATTTGAACAATCTGGCAATGCCCCTTATCCGCTATGATCTGGGTGACGTAGGAATTCTGTCGCCGGAACCATGCACATGCGGCCGTCCCTATCCCTGTCTGAAAAAAGTGATCGGACGGCAAAGTGATGTCCTGCGGCTGCCGGGAAACAGAATTGTTTTTCCTGATGATCTGGCTGAAATTTTTTATCCGTTGGAGCCGGTAAGAAAATTTCAGGTGATTCAGGAAGCCGTAAACCGGATTGATGTGTTTATCGCATTCAAATCGGCGGATATCAGCGAATCTTTGAAAAAACTGATTTACCAGCAGCTTCAGGAAGCTTTGGGCAATGAGGTGGAACTGGAGTTGAAAGTGGTTGAAGACATTCCCATTCTTCCTTCCGGCAAACACCGTATCTGTATATCCAAGATTTAGAAAACTATCTTTGTAACCACCTAATATCTTAAAAAAGGAAATGACAGACCAGGCAGTGACGGTAATCACCCATAAGAGATTTTCAGAATTTTTTAGGTGTTTCGGGACTGGTCTCTGACATGAAACCTCAGTGTCATACAGAGTCTGTGCTCAAAGCGGGCCATATCCGTTTTTTCGTCCCCGGAACTTCACATTTCATTCATTGAAGTGCCACTCGCCACTCTGTCTTTTTGCAAATCTGTCATTCCGAAATCATTTAAAATTTAGGGTTTGTAAAAAAATAACCTGTAAAATTCTTTCCTCCTAAACCCTGAGGGTTTTGAAAACCCTCAGGGTTTGCAGCAAGTTATTTTTATACAGACCCTTAATCATTGACCAATTGAAAAAAAAACAGAAAAAAATGTGAAAAATATTTGTTGCCTTGCAGCAACCGGTTCATACATACTGACATTGCATGTACTGCAGGCAGGTTCCGCTTTTTTCCCAGCATTTTTTTAAATAACTCATGTTACGCCATCACTGTCATACTGACGAAAGTCAGTATCCGGAAATGCCTGAAACAACCGGATTCCAGCTTTTACCGGAATGACAGTGAAAAAAGGTGGCGTGACATCAGTTAAACAATATATTTTTAGTTTATCTCCAAAATTTGGAGAAATCCACTTGGGAATCATATACCTAAATTGGATCTGGATTTGCATTGTATAAATTATATAAGATATTTTATCCAAAATAAGAGAATATATTTTAAAAATGGAAATGTCATAATGTTTTATCTGCAAAATTTGTGGATGAAAAGACAAAAATTAAAAGTTTTGGCTGTATCCTGGCATATTCAGTATAAACATTTATCCACAATTTTTGGATCTGCTGTATCAGTTCAGCAGTTCTATATTTTTAATTTGTTGAATTATAAATATATTATACTTGATTTTAATGACAGCCATTGTCTGGCATGTGTATTGCATATCTATAGCCTTCAAGAAAACAGTTTTGGGGTTGTTCAAATTTCTGAAACATTTAAATTCAGAATGTTGAAAATATCAGACAGCCACAAATAATTATCCTAAACACTAATTAAAGACTATATTAAAGGAAACCAGTTGCTTGTGATCAGACGGATGACCGCATTGCTTTATCGCCTGCCGCCTTCTCTGAGAGTTTATTTGAAAACCATTCTCAGAACACTAAAAGATATCTATCGGTGGCTGGCTATTGTTTTTAAAGATTTCAGAATGTCAGTACGGCAAATACAAAGTCATGGAGTAAAGATAGTATTTATCGGTCAGGAGCCTGTAATTCCTTTTCTCGTGTATAATCTGCTGGGAAGTCCTTTGGACACTGTTTATGTCAAAGATATTTCAATATGGAGCCTGAGAAATGAGGTAAACAGACTGTCTTTGAAAGCTGATATGCTTATTGTTTCTGCAAATCCAATTTTTTTGTTTTTTCTGAAAAGAAAGAGATCATTTGTTATCCCGAATGTTGTTGAACAACGCAGGACAGTATTAAAACACAGCAGTGATTCATGGGAACAAATTTTTGCTGATTTGGATGGTGCTTTCAATAAACAGGCGAAAAAAAAGCTCCGAAACAAAATTGTAAAAAATGGTTTTTATTATGAAATAAATCATGATATTTCGCTTTTTCCTTTTTTTTACAATGATTGTTATCTTCATACTGCCAAAACCCGGCACAGAGTAAAAATGATAAAATCATACAGTGAAGTTATGGGAAAATTTATGGAAGGTGAGTTTTTGCTGGTCAAACGAAACAAAGACATATTGGCTATTGGTGTTAACCAAAAAATTGACAGTATTTACCGCAATATGTTTTTAGGTATTGCAAATGGAGAAATATCTCTGTTCAGGGAAGGGATAGCAGAAATTTTATATCTTTTCAGTTATTGCGAAGCAGTAAAAAAAGGTTGCAGGGAGTTGGATTTTGGAGGTTCGCGACCTTTTTTGAATGACGGGGTGCTTCAATATAAAAAAAAATGGGGAGCGAGAGTGGAAAAATATAAATCTGTAACTCGAAGCAGTCGTTTGATTATCTGCAATAATCGAATAGAAACACAGCAGTTGTTAATGAAAAATCCGTTTATTCATATTCGTAATGGCAATCTGCATGGTATTGTTTTTTTTGACGAAAAAATTCAGATGTCAGATAAGGAATTATATGAATTATTTAACAAATCCTATCATCCCGGACTGTTATCTATTGAAATATGCTTTATGGGTAAAGAGGTGACAGCTATTGCTGACAGGATAAAAACAATAAGTCATGATTTTCCAATACCGATAGAAACAGTTTGTTATAACTTCCAAGCAACATAAATCATAAATCAAGCAGACGATCAGTCAAACCGGTGGGGCACTGTTTCGGGGGCTGAGAGAGAGCAAGTTCATGCAGTTTTGAAAGCATTAGGAGTTACGCAGTTGTTTTTTCAGGTATCTGATTTTTAAAGAACCAATTTTGTGCAGCGCAACATTCAGTTCCATAAAAATCAGCATTTAAAATTCAACTGCGTAACTCATAATCATATGCCGAAAAATTTTTAAAATTCGGTTTTGTGCTGACATCAGGGGAACCGGAATGTGTTCCGAAATATCTTACGGAATTCAATACCGGCTTTTATCCCGGATTTCAGCCGGAACTGAACATTTTAAATCAGCTTTTTATTTTTCAATATTTCGGTAATTTTTTTGCTTTTTTATTATCCTATATTTCAGACAGTTAAATTATGAAGCTACAAATTTTGGAGCTAATCTTCCCTGTATTTTCTTTCAAACTCAGATTTTGACCTGAGTTGAAAAATATTAGGGACTTATATTGTAACTGCCTGATTTGTCGAGTTACACAGCAAAAAAATATTACCGAACCATTGATTTTTGTGTTGAATAATATAATTTTCTTATTTTCCAGATAAAGCCAAACTTACTGTAAGGTAAGGACGGAAAGCCACGGGTCTTGTGTAAAGACAGCCGGGTTGCCTGGGCCATGAAAGGAGCAACCTATGAACACTTTACAAAGAACCGTGATGCTTTTCGTTTTTACCTTTTTTTTGTTTTCTGTTTCTGAGATTCAGGCTGAAGCGGCGATAATTGTTGACAATGGCGGCACCGGTTTCAGTACAGTCGGAGACTGGCCTGCGTCAACGATGGTGTCAGGCTATTATGGAAAAAACTATCAGTGGATCTACGGGGGAGATGGGTCCGGGCGGGCAACCTGGACATTCACCGTACCGCTTCAAGGAATTTATCAGGTATATGCATGGTGGCCGGGTTCATATTCAACCAGATCCGGCAATGCCCCATTTCTGATTTCGCACGCGGGCGGGACAAGCAGAGTTGAGGCAAATCAGCAGATAAATGGTGGCAAATGGAATAAATTGGGGACATTCCATTTTCTTGCAGGAACTGCTTCTGTGGCTTTGACAGGCGATGCAAATGGAAATCCTGTGGCTGATGCGGTGAAACTTGAATCTGTTTCTCTCATGGCTGATTTTACAGCGGATTCCCTTGCCATTCTGGCTCCGTCAGAGGTACAGTTCAGTGATCAGTCCTATGGGGATATTTCGGCCTGGCAGTGGAATTTCGGAGATGGAACATACAGCAGTGAACAGCATCCTGTCCATACCTATACAGCACCCGGACTCTATACGGTTTCTCTTACAGTTACTGCATCTGATGGACAGACCGATACAAAAATTCAGACAAATTTCATCACTGTCGCTGAATCCTGGACATCCAAAATTATTGACAATGGAAGCCCAGGTTTCAGCAAATATGGAGATTGGCCCACCTCAACGACGGTATCAGGATATTATGGAACAAATTATCAGTGGGATTATTCCGGTGACGGTTCCCTTTGGGCTTACTGGACCTTCATAGTTCCTGTTGAGGGTGAATACCGGGTATCTGCCTGGTGGCCCGGAAATTACTCAACAAGAGCCTCCAATGTCCCCTATTATATCAAACATGCCAACGGCACCAGTCTTGTAACCGCCAATCAGCGAAGCAACGGGGGAAAGTGGAATGTTCTGGGAATGTATCACTTTGCTGTGGGAAGTGCAGTCATATCCATCAACAATTATGCGAATGGAAATCCTGTGGCTGATGCGGTGAAAATGGAATTTATTCCTCCCCTGAAAGCCAGTTTCACTGCTTCTCCCACAGCCGGTTCTGTACCCTTGACTGTGCAGTTTTCAGATTCATCATCGGGAGGCGGGGAAACTTGGTTATGGGATTTTGGCGATGGCGAGTCTGACACAGATCAGCATCCTGTTCACATATATACTGAGTCCGGTGCATATTCCGTCACACTGACAGTCACAGGTCAGGGCCAGGAAGATACAGTTTTTAAAACCGATTATATACAGGTTTCTTCTGTCCTGAAGGCAAATGATGACAGTGCGGAGACAGAGGTAAATACACCTGTCACCACAGGAAATGTAATGAGCAATGATCTGCCGGGCGATGCGCCTGCGATTATAACAGCTTTTGATATTTCTTCTGTCATGGGAGGAACAGTGACATATGCCGGGGGCGGAGTTTTTGTCTTTACTCCGCCGACCGATTTTAAGGGATTGGACAGTTTTACATACACCATCACTGACAGCAGCGGCAGAACAGGAACAGCGACTGTGTCAATAAGTGTCAATGCAACTCCCAATTACTTGAAAGCGAATGATGACACTTTGGCAACAGATGAAGATATTTCCATATCCATTGGGAATCTTCTGGACAACGATTCTTTGGGACAGGTTCCGACCGGCATCACAGCTATTGACGCTTTCACTGTGGCCGGGGGGCGGGTTGTCAATGATGGCAATGGTTCTTTCACATATATACCGGCGGCTGACTTCAACGGCATTGACAGCTTTGCCTATACAATTACCGACAGCAATGGCAGCAGCAGTACAGCCAGTGTGACAATAACGGTGATTCCTGTCAATGATTTGGTGACAGCAAATGATGATGCATTTGAAACAACTGCCGGTAATGCCGTACTTACCGGCAATGTGCTGATAAACGATCAATTGGGAGATCTGCCCACAGGAATAAGCGAATTTGATCCCACAGGTCTTTATGGCGGAACAGTGGTCAGTAACGGAAATGGAACTTTTGTGTATACGCCTTTACCAGCTTTTACCGGTATTGACAGTTTCACATACACCATCACTGACAGCAATGGGGACATCGACACTGCCACGGTTACGGTGACAGTCAATCCGTCGCCTGCAGTTCTTAAGGCCGATTTTTCAGCAAATCCTCTGGCAGGAGCGCCTCCCCTCCAGGTTGTGTTTTCCGATGACTCACAGGGAGACATCAGCTCATGGCTGTGGGAGTTTGGGGACGGTGAGTACAGCACAGAGCAGAATCCATCCCATATCTATTCAGCCACAGGGAAATATACCGTAAAGCTCACTGTCTCCGGTAACGGAGAGACAGATTCGATAACGCGGGCGGAATATATCCATGTCATTATGCTGGAATCCATGATCATTGACAATGGGGACAGCGCGTTCAGCACTGTCGGGGAATGGCCATCTTCCACTCTGGTTCCGGGCTATTATGGGTACAGTTACCAGTATGCGCTTTCCGGTTCAGGTTCAGGCCGGGCTGTTTGGAGCTTTGACGTGCCAATCGAAGGTTATTATGAAGTCTTCGCCTGGTGGTCGGGCCCGTATTCCACAAGACCGTCCAATGCTCCCTACACCATCACCCATGCAGACGGCTCCGCTGTGGTCAGGGTCAGTCAGAACAGCAATGTCAGCATGTGGAATTCTCTGGGAATTTACCGCTTTGCGGCAGGCACGGCTCAGGTCATGCTGAGCAATGATGCAGACGGAAACCCTGTGGCCGACGCTGTGAAAATGGAATTTGTCTCATCTGTCAGCAATTTTCTTGCAGCCGGTTTTTCAGCGACTCCTCTGACAGGGGTATCCCCTCTCCATGTTGTGTTTTCCGATCAGTCGCAGGGAGACATCAGTTCATGGCTGTGGGAGTTCGGGGACGGGGGGCAGAGCACGGAGCAGCATCCATCGCATGTCTATTCCGATCCGGGGAAATATACGGTCACCCTGACGGTTTCCAGCAACGGAGAGACAGAGTCGGTGGCACGGGCGGAATATATCAGTGTCACCATGCCGGGAGCCATGATCATTGACAATGGAGACAGCGCGTTCAGCACTGTCGGGGACTGGCCTTTTTCAGCACTGGTTCCTGGCTATTACGGAGACAGTTACCAGTATGCGCTTTCCGGTTCAGGGTCGGGCAGGGCGGTTTGGACTTTTGACATGCCGGCAGAAGGTTATTATGAAGTCTTTGCCTGGTGGTCAGGCCCGTATTCCACAAGGCCCTCCAATGCCCCGTATGTCATCAGTCATGCAGACGGTTCCGCTGTGGTCAGGGTCAGTCAGAACAGCAATGTCAGTATGTGGAATTCTCTGGGAATTTACCGTTTCGGATCCGGACCGGCTGAGGTGGTGCTGCGGAATGATGCGGACGGAAACCCTGTCGCGGATGCCGTGAAAATGGAACCTGTTTCTTTGTCTGATGTCAATTTTTCCGCAGACCCCCTGACAGGCTATGCCCCATTGGAGGTAAAATTCAGGGATCTTTCAGGTGGCAATATCTCTGACTGGCTCTGGCAGTTTGGTGACGGAACATCCAGCACATTGCAGAATCCGGTTCATACTTATACGAGTCCCGGAACATATACAGTTACACTCAGTGTGAATGCAGAAGGGACAGGCAAAACGATCAGTAAAACAGATTATATCAATGTATTAAGCAGTGATACTGTGGCTTATGATTTTATGTGGCCGGTTCGGTCTGATGAATATTTTATCTTCCAGGCTTTTGGGAACAGTCGGTTGGAGCAAAGTGGATATCATTCTGCCACTGATTTTGCTGTTTATCAGACAGATATAAATGTGTATTGCATTGCCAATGGATGGGTCGAAAATTTCAATTCCCCGGAAAGCGGATTTGGAAACGGTCTGATGATAAAACATCTTCTGCCTGAAGGCAGTTATGTATATTCATGGTATAATCATCTTGCGAATTCTCCTGCCCGATATTTCACCATTGGACAGTTTGTGCCAAAAGGCACAATCCTGGGAATTGTCGGGGAAACCGGATGGGCACCGTCCGGTTTGCATTTGCATCTTGAAATAAAAAAGGATAATGATTCAAGCGGGGGTTATATCTCTGATTTGAGCAGACACTACAATCCTTTTGAATTTATTTTCTCAAGATTGACTTACATTGCCTATCCGTCCGAATACTGTTCGGATGGCACACCGGTGGGTTCCTGTTCTGATACAAAGCCACTGCATTGTATTTCAGGAGGATATCTGGTTGAAAACAGCATCGTATGCGGCTGTGACATTGGCGTTCCTCAAACAGATGGCACCTGCAGCAAAACAGAAGATGGAATCATCATTGACAATGATGATCCTGGATTTCAGTATTCCGGTTATTGGGAAACAAGCACCTATACAATGGGTTTTTACGGTTCTGATTTTATGTTTGCCTATGCAGACAATGGCGCTTCAACAGCATCGTGGACACCCACCATAACAGAAACCGGATATTACAAAATCTACGGATGGTGGCGGGATGCTTTTACCTCTGCTTCAAGTCCAAATGCTTCAAATGCTGTTCTTACTGTAAATCATGCTGGGCAGCAATCCCAGGTATATGTGGATTACACAGACTATTATAAAGAATGGAAGTACATTGGAACATTTCTGCTGGAAGCCGGTCAGAGCAACTCTGTTGTGCTGAAAAGCACACCGGATGGTGATGTTGTGGCAGATTCCTTCCGATTTGTATGGGATTCTCCTTAAGACAAGTGATACATGATCGAGGAATATCCAAACTTCTTGGGATAGCAATCTGCACTTCCAGCTTTATATGAGGGGTCGGGTGTTTTTTCTTCCCGGTATTCCGGCTTGGCCGAATGGCCGGGAATTGTCAGAAAATCTCCCGATCCTTCATTTTTGTTTTATATATCTTTGGCAGTGATTCTTTATGCTTTACAGTCTGTTGATGCCGGACAGACGGTTTTTTCCCAGAGAAACACAAAGAAAAGCAAAAAAAATTCTGTGGACTCTGTGGAAAATTTCCGGTATGCTGTGATCCAGAATCGAATCAGTGCCATATTTTTTTTTGAAAGAATTGATTATGATAAAGGGCAGCGTCAAAATAAACTGTTGTGAACCATCAGGTGATCCGGACCGAAAAACTGCACAGGTTATTTTTTTTGCAAATCCTGAAACTCCCATGCAGACAATCGGATAATGACCCTGTTGCAGTCTGTATATTGAGGCTCGTTGCATGCTGAAAAAAATAATACAAAAGATTATGGATCATAAAGGCAGACAGTTGGACTGCTCTTTATGGGGACTGACAAAGAGCAGAGATGGAAACCGTCTTTTTGTCGGAGAATATGACTGCAGTGAACTGGCAAAAGAATACGGAACGCCCCTGACAGTTGTCAATCAGAAAAAGCTTACAGAGAACTATCTTGCATTTTCAGAAGCACTGAAAAAATTTTATCCGCAATCAGGCATTTTTTATTCCTATAAGACAAATCCTCTTCCGGGTGTGCTTCAGATTCTGCACAGTTTGGGGGCAGGTGCAGAGGTTGTGTCAGAATATGAGTTGTGGCTGGCAATGCATCTGGGTGTATCTCCTGAAAAAATTGTTTATAACGGCCCTATCAAATCAAGAGAAAGCCTCAGAATTTCGATGGAAAAAGGGATAAAACTCCTAAATATAAATTCCTTTGATGAGATTCCTGTTATTTCAGAGTTATCAGAGCATATCAGCCATAAACAGAAAGTGGGAGTCAGAGTCACCCTTGGTCAGGGATGGCGGGCACAGTTTGGAATCAACATTCTCAACGGGGATGCGTTTAAGGCTTTTCGTGAGCTTGCTGAATGCAAAAATCTTGATGTTTGCGGTCTTCATTTTCATCTGGGAACGAAACTCAACAATTTTCAAATTTATCAGGATTCTGTCTCTGAAGCAATGCGGTTTGTCAAAAAATTGAAGAAAGAATTGCATATCAATATCAGGATATTCGATGCCGGAGGCGGATACGGGGTTCCAACTGTAAGGGATTTTGGAAGATTTGAGACAAAACTGATGAAGATCGCAGATATTCCCTATAAAGCTCCAGACATTGAAAGTCATCCGACTGTTACCATGTTCTGCAAGGCCATATCAAATGCGCTATTGTCCGGATGCAAAGAAAACGGGCTGGACACCCCTGAACTGATTATGGAACCAGGCAGATCGGTTACAAGCAATGCACAGATGCTGCTGATTGAAGTGGTATATACTAAAATGACGGATGATGGGATTGAAATCGCCGTCACAAACGGCGGCAGCAATACTTCGCCATGGATTGTATGGGAATATCATGAACTCTTTGTAGTGAATAAAATGAAAGAGGAAGCAAATGGAAGAATTCATAAATACAGAATTGCAGGTTCTTCATGCAATCCCAAAGATTTGATATCAGAATGCAAAATACTCCCTTATATACAGAAAGGAGATGTGATGGCGATTATGGACACGGGAGCATATCACATTCCCAATATGACAACGTTTTCTTATCCAAGACCGGGGGCAGTGCTTATATCCGGCAGAGAAAAGAAACTGATTCGGAAACATGAATGCTTTGAGGAGCTTGTGAGTCTGGATGTACATAATCAAAGCCGCAGATTTGACAATCAGTGATGGAGGAAGCTTATGTTTTTATCTGAAATCAGAGAGATATTTATTTCCAAATGGAAAAATACCATTGAATATTATCAAAAAAACGGATTTGCAAAATCTCTCTCATACTCTTTGCATCATCTGGGTATCTTTAAAAAAGAGCTCATTTTTTTCGAAATGAACATTCCGGATCGTACGCCCTGTCTTGACAGTGATTATTCATTGGAACTTGTCAGGCTTGGCGTAAGAGAAGTGCAGGAAATGCCTGTTTACAATGACGGCTGGTTCAGCAGGGAACAGGCTCTTCAGCGGCTTGCAGATGGACATATGCTGCTGTCAATAAAAAAAGACAGCAAACTGATATTTTTTCAATGGATTGAACCTGAAAAAGGCAGGATTCTGTTTTTTGATATTCCGTTTGTTCTGCCTGACAATCTGTCTGTGTACAAAGCATTTATTTATACACCACCGGAGTTCCGGAGACAGGGGGTTGCATCCAGAGCGAAACGGCTTATCCTGAAATTTCTGGAAGATAACGGCTATCGAAAGGCATTTCTTGTTATAGAACCTCATAATATGCCGTCCATCAGGGCAAATAAAAAAGTCGGATTCAGAGAATATCAGAAAGTCACTTACAGAAAGATGATATTTTTCAATTACTATTTTATAAGAGATTTCAGCACAGACAGGCACAAGAGGGTGTGGACAGTTGCCAATACAGGAAAAGAGCAGAGGATATGGAAAACATATTCAAAAATCTGGAATGAATAGAAGTCAATGCCGTTTCCTTAAGTAAAAAATTCCCCTCCCCCGGCGGGAGGGGAGCCTTAAGGAAACGGCATTGGAATAGAAGTTCCAGATTTAGCAGTACCAATGATTTTTGTCTGTACAAAATAGCAGATCAATCTGTAAAAGAAATTCTGAAAACAGGTATTGACAGGCAGGATGCTTTTGCCTGAGGTTTGCTATTGTGCATTATCAAAACAGGAGCTATGAGGGCGATATTTTATGAAATTTGTTGCTTAATCTCTGTCTGAGGGACAAAAAATTGTCCAAGTTTTATATACTGATCCAATTTTGGTTTTCTCCGGCATACTTTTTGTTTTCAGACCGGACTGCGGAAAAATGACTGTTCTGATCCGGAAAATCTGCGGAAACAGGTTCGGAAAGGGATGTTTTCTCAGTTCCGCAATTTTCGTGCCAAAGAAAACCAAAATTGGATCAGTATAAGTTAAAATTTATGCAGCTATATTTTTTTGCCCGTAAGATTCAGAGGGATACTATCAAACTGCTGGCATTTTATCCTGCAGAGAGATTCAATTTATAAGATTACAAGGCAGTTTTTTCAATGAGTTCATACAAAATTTCCGGCACTGATGATCCGGTATTGACAAGAGAGATTGATCTTCCGTATAACAGTAGGGGCTGGCTGGTCATTGACAGCATGGGGTATGGCCGTGCAACCGGCGGTGTGAGAATCGGAAGCAGTGTCAGTGAGAACGAAGTCCGTCATCTGGCCAGAGAAATGACGTACAAATTCTCTTTTCTGAATTTCCCTCTGGGCGGGGCCAAAGCCGGTATTCTCTGCCCTTCTGATCTGACCCCGCAGGAGCGGGAAAATCTTTTTTTCTCCTTTGGAAAAGCTCTCAGGGAGCTGATTGACGAAGGCCGGTATATGCCCGGAACCGACATGGGAACCTATGACGCGGATGTCCGGCAGATCCGGGCAGGGGCAGGGGTAAAAATTGAAAATGATCCGGTTGCGAAAATGGACTCTGCCTTTTATACGGCTGTGTCTGTTTTTTCCGCATTAAAGGCCATGCTGTCATGGCGGGGCCTGTCACCGGAAGGAATGCGCATTGCCGTTCAGGGACTGGGAAAAGTGGGACTGCATGTGGCAGAACTGGCCTTTGCCCACAGGATGAAAGTGGTGGCCGTATCCACGCGGAAAGGGGCATTGTATGCTTCTCAGGGAATGGAAGAAAAAGAGATGATTCATTCTGCACAGACCTATGGTGAGGATATTGTTTTGCATTATGAACGCGCAGATAAAATTTCTCATGAGGACCTTTTTTCTCTGGAGTTGGATATATTATGCCCCTGTGCGGGGATCTATTCCATTCATTCCGGCAATGCGGAAAGGATCAGGGCTCAGATGATTGTTCCGGGGTGCAATGTAGCGGCAGATGAAAAGACAGAATCAAAACTCTTTGAAAAGGGAATCCATTATCTTCCGGGATTTGTGTGCAATTCCGGAGGAGTGCTCTGTTATCTGCTCTCAGGCTACGGTTTTGATGATGCAGAGACCCTTTCTTTTATTGATGAGGGAATTTTCAGAAAAGTTTCGTGTCTGCTCCGGATTGCGGAAAAAGAGAGAATTTCCGCTGCTTTGGCCGCTCACCGCATTGTGGAGCGGAATCAGCATCGCTTTCTGCAGGAATCCAAGTCATCCACAGCACTGAATAAGCTGCTGGTACGATTCAGACATTCGGGACCGAAAGACATTGGCCGCGCGATGATTTGGCCTTTTGTGAAAAATGCCCTGCATGGCGGCAGTTCCCTGAAAAGACGCATTGCAAGAAACATCCTGCTCAAACGGCATTTTCTTGCCTGAATTCCGTGAACAGATTTTGGGAGTTTTCATATTGAAAAAAATACAGATTTTTCTGGAAAAGGCATATACCCGGAAACTGTGGCTTGACAGAATTGCCCGCATGGCACCGGATGCGAAAATTGCTGTTTTCTCCGTGGAGGAAAAAAATCCCGTTGCCAGGAAAATCAGAGGTTTTTTTCGGCGCTTTCTTCCGCATTCCCTGTATGAGAGAATGGCAAACCGTCTGGATACTATTGCAGATGCACAGAAAGTTGTCTGGACGGATTCTCCGGTAGCGGAACCCGGCAGGCAGAATATTCTTCTTTTCCCGCCCGGACTGGAAAAAGAAACCGGAGCAGAACTGGTCAGTCGGACAAAACCGCACTGGGTTCATTCTGTCACCACAGGTGTGGACAAGATTCCCGATCTTCCGTCCGGCAGTTTGCTGAGCAGTTCAGAAGGAGTTCACAGTCAGCGCATTGCCGAATTCACAATGGGCGTGATTTTTGCTTTGGCAAAAAACATTCCCCGGCATGTGCTGCAAAGCAGAAACAGAATATGGAAATCCCTGCCCTCGGAACCGATCAGGGGAAAATGCCTCGGCATTGTCGGGCTGGGCAGCATCGGAACTGAGATTGCAAGGCTTGGCAGGGCTGTGGGAATGGAAGTGACTGCAATCAGACGGAAGCCAACAAATACGGATGTCGCGGACAAAGTCCTTCTTCCCGAAAACCTTCCTGACCTGCTTTCTGCTGCCGATTATGTGGTGCTGGCTGTTCCCCTGACAGAAAAGACATACCGGCTTATGGGCGCAGAGGAACTGAAACTGATGAAACCCTCTGCCTGCCTTGTCAATATCTGCCGGGGCGCGGTTGTGGACGAGGATGCCCTGTATCATGCCCTGAAAAATTCGGAGATCCGGGGGGCGTGCATGGATGTTTTTCAGGATGAAAAACCCCTTCCCAAAAACAGCCGGTTTTACAGGCTGCCCAATTTGCTGATAAGCAGCTTCAGTGCCTATTACTCGGCTGATTCCCTTGATCAGGTCATGGAACGTTTTTTTCAGAATATGGGAAATTTCATTCATGACAACCCCTTAAGCGGTATTCAAAATCTGGCGGAACAATGAAAATTGCATGTTATACCAATTCCATGGACGGAAGCGGAGCCAGACGGGTTTTTTTTGAATTTGTCAAAAGACTTTCGGAAAAAAACACTGTTGACATGTATCATCTGTCCGGAACTCCTTTGGAAAAATTCCCTTTCCGCGACTGTGCCGCTCAGGTTTACACCTATGATTTGGAGCAGTACAGAGAGTGGCGGGTGCAGCCCTGGCTTTTTTCTGTTATCCTGAATTTTCTCAAAAAAATCTTTTATCTCAGAAAACTCAAAAAGGTATCCCGGCAGATATCAGCAGATATAAATCAGCGGGGATATGATATGGCTTTTTTTGATGTCTGCAATCTGCTGCGTGCGTCCTATCACTTCAGATTTACAGATGTTCCCTCTGTTTTATATCTTCATCATCCCAAACGGGAGGCTTTTGAGCCTGCCCTCTTTTACGGGGATATATTTTCTGCACAGGGAAAATCAGTCATCGTAAAAATATACAAAAAACTGTCCGCATTTCTGCAACATACAGATGATGCTCTTGTGGGCCGTATCAGCAGAACCAATACCCGCCATGCAGATCTGGTGCTGACCAATTCGTATTATACACGGGAATATATTTACAAGGCATACGGATCACTTGCGAAAGTGGTTTATCCGGGTATAGACAGCGATATTTTCAGCCCGGCCGGAACCAGAAAAAAACATTATCTTCTGTCTGTGGGCGGAATTGAGGAGAACAAGGGATTCAAAGATATTGTCCGGGCCATTGCACTGATTCCGCAGGAGCAAAGACCCTGGCTTGTGATTGTGGCCGGACGCAGACAGCCGAGGATATACGGAGAACTGATCCGGCTGGGAAAAGAAAAAAATGTGCATATTGAGTTTTTTGAAAACATTCATGACAATCAGCTCATCCGTCTGTATTCTGATGCGCTGGCAACGGTTTTCGTTCCGCTCATGGAGCCGCTGGGACTGGTTCCGCTGGAAAGCATGGCCTGCGGAACTCCGGTCATCGGCATACGGGAAGGCGGTGTGAGAGAAACAGTCAGGGATGGCGAAACCGGTCTGCTGGTGGACAGAGATGATCAGGAACTTGCGGATGCCATTATGCGTCTGATGGAAGACAAAGAGCTGTATGATCACTTGTCAAAAAACTGCCGGGAGTATATACTGGAAAACTGGACTTGGGAAAAATCCATAACACAGTTGGAAGCGCATTGTGAGAAACTGATTCATCGGCATTCCAAAAAATGATTCACAGATGTTAATTGCTCAATCAAAAGTTTTCAGGTTAGGAGTTACGCAGTTGGTTTTTCAAGTATCTGATTTTTAAAGAACCGGCTTTGTGCAGTGCAACATTAGCTTCCATAAAAATCAGCATGTTAAAATTCAACTGCGTAACTCCTACAGGTATAAAAAAACCGAGTTTTTCCGGAAAAATCCGGTTTTTTGAAAACGTTATATCCGAAAATGTACAGCCCACTGCTTAAGAAAAAATTCTCCAATGAAACCAACCCCTGATGGTTTTCAGAACCCTCATGGTTTTTACGGAAATACAGGGTATGATCGACAAACTCAGACCGGTTATTGTAAGCACATTCAGCCCACCAGCGCTTGCCTGCATCCGCAGTTGGGGAAGGCAGGGATGGGAGCCGGGAATGATCTGCATTCATTCGGACAGGGAAGCAAAACCCGCTTCCAAATATCTGCGGGAATGGATCACACTTTCGCCCGAAAAATTGAATACAGAAGAAGGCATTCAGATCATCAGCCATTTTCTGAAAAAATTCAGAGCCAGCGGCATTATTTCCATCAATGAGAAAATCTCCTGCTGGATTAATGATCATCGTCAGATGCTTCCACCGGAGACTGCTGTATGGCTTGCGGAAAATTCTGTTTTCCATCATATTCTTTCCAAACAGAAGCAGATTGAAGTTGCAAAACTGACAGGAATGGAACTGCTTCCCACTTGGCTGCTTGATAAAAACACCAACGCTCAACATATTGATCCCTCATGTTTTCCTCTGTGCCTGAGACCCAGTGTTCCGGGTGGCATAAGGCCCTCATTCAAGGTTCATATTCTTCCTTCTCCGGAGCAGTTGGAAAAATATCTCCGTCATTTTGATGAAATCAGAGAACCGATCATTGCCCAGCCTTTTATGAATCTTCCCAATCTTGTGGTTCACGGAACCCGCACTCTGGAGGGTCATACCATCGGATTGCAGGCTTTTCTGGTGGACAGAAAATTTGAAGGCGTCACCCTGACCATACAGCCGATTGACATTCCGAAAACTCTGCAAAAGCAGTGTATTGACTTTACGGAATTTTTTGATCTGGTGGGAAACTATCATTTTGAATTTCTCTTTGATCCGAAAACAGGAAAAGTCTGGTTTCTGGAAATCAACAACCGACTTGGCGGAACCACAGCAAAAGTGTATCCCTGCGCGTATGATGAACCTGCACTGGCCCTGTCTGCTTACGGCATACAGGGAAATACACACAGAAAACTGAAAAATATTACCGTATCAAGCAAAACAGCACTGCTGAAATATCTCTGGTTTACAATGAAAAACCGTCTCACCCCCCTGGATTATCCGGCTGAATCCGCAGGGGCAAAAGTGGCAAAAACCCTTTACGGGCTGTTCTTTTATGCGGATGATACGCTGAATCTCCGTGATATGAAGGGAACATTGGCAATGTTTGGAGGCAATCTTCTCGCCAAACTGAAAAACTGACAGATTCCTGTTTTCACCTGCCCTTCCCGGAGATCTTTTCTGCCTGCAACATTATAATTGCCCAACCGAAAGTTTTCAGGTATAAAAAGACAGGATTTTCCTCAAAAATCAGGTTGTTCTGAAAACTTTGCACCCGAAAATTTATGGTATCTTACTTAATTTGTCCCATTTTCCCTGTCCCAATATACCGCTTTGAAATTGTTCCATAATAATTGTCCGGCTTTATTAATTGTTTTTTTGAGGGAGGATATTTATGGTACGAATATTCAGCTTTTTTCCGGAAAGCAAAACAGTCTGTTTCTTTCTTTCCTGCGTGTTTTTTTGTCTCTCTGTGTGTCCTGAAACTGCATGTTCCCTGACCTCCCTGTCTGTTTCAGAAAATGCGGGAATCAGCAGACTTGCTGCCCCTGTGACTTCAGGAGTCCCTCTGCCGAAAGAAGCCAATATTCTTTCCATTGAAAATCTGGCAGTTACGGACAGCAAGGGCGCCACAGTTCCTGCCCAGTTTGCGGTGCTGTCCAGATGGAATGGAACCCCTGATGACGCTGCAAAGCCCATAAAATGGATTTTGCTTGACTTTCAGGCAGATATATCTGCAAACAGCACGAACACTTATTATCTGAAAAATGCTTCGGTCAGCAGAGCCTTATCATCAGGTCTTTCTGTGCATAACACTTCGGACAAAATCACAGTCTCCACAGGAAAGGCCAGATTTCAAATAGCAAAAAACTGGTTCAATCTTTTTGATTCTGTGTGGATCGACAGGGATAATGACGGGCAGACGGATGACGAAATTCTCTCACAGCCCGGCAAAGGCGGCATCATTCTGACAGACAAATCCGGAAAGCAGTTCACTGCGCTTCTGGAAAAACCCGAAGAAATCATTGTGGAAGAGCAGGGCCCCATGAGAGCAGTCATTAAAATCAGAGGGGTTCTGAAATCCGCAGACGGTTTCCGGTTTGCCCCTTCGGTTCATGAGTCCGGTTTTGATCAGCCGTACAAAAATTCCTTTTTTTATTACAACTGCAGAATGCACTTTTTTGACAATGCGGATTATGTGAAGATTTTTTTTACCATTGAAAACAACGGCTCAAACGGAAGGACAAATCCGGAACAGAATTTTGCGCCTGTCCAGGCGGTTTATTTTGACAGCATCCGTCTGATTCTGAAAACAGCCACAGGTGACGGCACAGAAGTTCATTCCGAAGATGCCGCAGCACAGTTGAATGCCCTGGATGTGTTCACTCTTTACCAGGACTGGCATGAAAATCTGACAGACAGCAATGCAGACACACTGGAACCGAAATTTTCGGACGGCATATTTTATGTAACCAAAAAGAACAATCAAACAATCTCGGAAGGAAAGACAAATCCGGGATGGATTGATGCAAGGGGAAAAAACGGGGGAATCGGATTTGCCATGCGCCATTTCTGGCAGAATTTTCCGAAAAAAATTACGGTCAGTTCTGAAGAGATTGCCATCGGTCTGTGGCCGGAAGACGGCTACTATCCCTACTGCAGTTCAGCAGATTTTCCGGATTCACAGTATGCAATGTACTGCCGGGAGGCCGGAAGAGAGGCCGGGGTTTATCTTTTTGATGCGGGCCGCCACAAAACATATGAAATGGCTTTCCGATTTCACACCGGGAATGATGACCAAAAAACGAAACAGATGTCCCAATCCCTGGAAGCCCCGCCTGTGGCTCTTGCTCCGCCTGAATGGTATACCCAAACCGGGGCTCTGGGCATGATCAGCCCTGCAACTCTGTCCTCACAGAATCCGGAAATCAATGAGGCCATGCAGCGCTTTGAAAAGCATCATCGGGCTATGGTGTATGCAGAGGATTCTGAAAACGGCATGACTGTTTTAAATCTGAAAACCGCCAAATCCCCTTACTGGGAATTCTCAAAGCAGAACAGATTTTTCAACTGGATGAATTTCGGAGATTTGCTCTGGTCCGGTCAGGCCCCCTGCGCACTTCATTATGACTGGCCCTATTCCATGCTCCTGCACTGGCTGAGAACCGGCAAAAGAATGTTTTTTGACGCGGGAACAGAAATGGTCAGACACAGATATGACATTGATCAGTATCATGGGGAAAGATCCGGTAATTCCAAATGGATCAGCCATATGGCCTTTTATGAATCCAGCGGACATGGCGATCCGGTGCTGCATTCCCACACTCCATCCAGAATATCCCTTCTCAGTCATACATGGAATGGCGGGCTCGTGCTGTATTATCTGCTTACCGGAGACAGGAAGGCATGGGAGGCTGCCGAAGAAAACGGCAAAGCCGCACTCAGCCATTATGGAACCGGAGGACTGTTTGATGCGGATGTGAAAAGACCGGCCCAGTATGAAACCAGAATGGAGACCTGGCCCATACTGAATCTGATCCATCTGTACCGAGTCAGCGGAAATGCCGAATATCTGCGGGTTGCCAAAAATATTGCCAAAAACAGACTGCTTGTCCGGGAGCAGGCAGCGGGCGGGAAAGGGTATTTTGGATCAGGGGATGATAACAGTGTCAGCGATGCCAGCCAGTCAACGGTAATGTGGATGTATGCGGTTGAGGCCATGATCAATATTCATTATGAAACACAGGATCCGGAGTTGCGGCAACTGCTGATCCGAATGGCTGATTTCACCAAGGACTCTTTTCTGTTCGGAGGGAATTACAATGCTAAGGGCGAGTACATGCCTGTGCTGAGCACCTGGATTTGGCATAAAAATGATCCGGACGGTTCAGCCGGACTGGCAGGTTTGGATCCGAATGCTTCGGATTTTTACACAAAAAAGGAATATTATTCAGCAGATCCCGTCAACACCTTTTTCTGGGCCGACCTTTTTGCCTATGCTTACCGTCTGACAGACAAAACAGAATATCTGGACTGGGCCAGAAAATGCTTCAAAGATTCGATTTTTTATTACGACAGTGAAGGAAAAGGTTATGGAACAGACGGTTATATCAACCCGGACAGCCGTGCACGCCTGAGTTTCATTGATGGAAAGTTTCCGGAAAGCAGAACCAAGATTCACGGATGGATAGCACGGAGCAGCCAGATTTATCTGTTCACTGAATGGCAGCTTCAGAAGGGGCCACTCACGATACAGTTTAAGGAAAAATCTCTTAATAACGGAAAAATTCAGCAATAGCCGATTGTTAAATTTTCCCCTTTTCCCATTTCCCCAAACACGCCTTTTTGCGGGGACAGTTTTTTTCAGACTGTCCCTGCAAATATCTTGATTTATATCCCATCTTCCTGTAGACTCCTTTCATTTCTTTTCTTCATCCGGAAGTTTAATGCCAAGTCGCTGTTGAAGTTGTGCAATATCTTCTGCCGGTTCCTCAGAAAAACCGGATTTTTCCGAAAAATCCGGTTTTTTGAAT
>CAZDIU010000022.1:0-35250 GCA_964505535.1 uncultured Desulfobacterales bacterium
TATCATATTTATTTTATAATATAAAATTCCTTTTTAATTTTCGGATAGGTTCATTCATCATTCACAATTCAAAATAAGGAGGCACTATGTTCGGTTTTGCAATTCAGCGGGTGAAAGTACATTCTCATGAAAAAGGGCTGCTGTTCCGGGATCGGGAATTTGAAAAAATTCTGGACACGGGAACCTGGTGGCTTTTCAGTCATCCCTTTTGCAAAACCCGTGCGGATGTGGTGTCTCAGCGTGCGCCCTGGCTGGTTCATTCTGATCTGGATATGATCATCAGAAAAGGAGCGTTGAAAGATCAGGCTCTGGTGCTGGATCTGAAGGATTATGAACGCGCTCTGGTCTGGATTGACGGACGGTTTGCCAAAGTTCTGGGCGCGGGCCAGTATGCGCTTTGGACAAAATTCCGGGAAATCACAGTGGAAATCATTGACGCGCGGGAAGTGCTGTTTGTCCACAAAGATCAGCACCAGATCCTGAAATCCGAAGCCATGGATCGGGAACTGACAGCAGTGACTGTGGATCAGGGATATGCAGGTGTTTGCTGCAAAGACGGCGAATATTTCAAAACCCTGGTTCCGGGGCAGTATCTGTTCTGGAAGCATATGGGACAGATCAAAGTGCTGCATACCGATATGCGCGAGATTGTGCTGGATGTGTCCGGTCAGGAATTCATGACACAGGACAAGGTCACGCTCCGCATGAATGCCATTGTTTCTTACCGGGTGCGGGATGCGCGCAAATCTGTGGAAACCTGTGAAGACAGCCGTCAGGCTGTGTATCGGGAAATTCAACTGGCTCTGCGCGCGGTCATCGGCTCCTATGATCTGGACAAACTGCTGACAGAAAAAGAGGCTGTTGCTGCGGAACTGGAAAAAAACATTCGCAGACGGGCAGCAGATTTTGGTCTGGAGATCATTTCTGCGGGTATCCGGGATATTATTTTGCCCGGTGAAATGAAAATGCTGATGAACAAGGTCATTGAGGCACAGAAAGCCGCAGATGCCAACCTGATTATGCGCCGGGAGGAAACCGCAGCCATGCGCAGTCAGGCAAACACTGCCAAGATTCTGGAAAACAACCCCACCCTGATGCGGCTGCGGGAACTGGATATTCTGGAAAAACTGGCGGCCAATGCCAAACTGAATCTGGTGCTGGGAGAAAAGGGACTGGCAGAACGGGTGGTGAATCTGATATAGGGTTTGCAAAAAGACAATCTGAATAATTTTTCTTCCCCAGACGCTGAAGATTTTGAAAATCCTCAGCGTCTGGGGCAGTTTATTGCGTAACCTGGGTTTAATACCCCGCCGCTTGCGGCGGGGATCATTTATTTGGTTCTTCAGGAATTTTTGTGGAAATGCACTCTTCAGCCACGAATCTGCACGAATAAACACAAACGTGAAAATTCGTGTTTATTCGTGGCTGAAACAATATCTGCTCCACAAAAAAGCCTGAGGAACCATTTATTTTTCTCTGTGTTCTCTGTGGGAAACGCACCGGAATCCAAAAAAGGCCTGCGCTTTATTTCCGCACTCAGGAAAAAAACGCTTGTATGTTTTTAAAACAGTATGTTAGACAAATATGCCGGAAATTTTCCGCTTTTAAGATATTTCTGTGAGATTTCACTTGATATTTTTCTGAGAATATCGCAAAATTCCCCAAAATTTCTGCAAAGAAAGGATGTAAGATATGAAACTGGCTGTAAGCGGCAAGGGCGGAGTGGGAAAAACCACTTTTTCCGCATTGCTGATCCGTACCCTGAATGCACAGGGCAAAAAAGTGCTGGCCATTGATGCAGATCCGGATGCCAACCTGGCTGCGGCTCTGGGCATTGCCAGCGCGGATCAGATTACTCCGATTGCCGAGATGAAGGAACTGATTTTTGAGCGAACCGAAGCCAGACCCGGATCCATAGGCGGCTTCTTCAAGCTCAATCCCCAGGTGGATGATCTGCCGGAAAAACTGTCTGCCCGGCTGGAAAACATCAAACTGATGCGTCTGGGCGGAGTGAAAAAAGGGGGTGCGGGGTGCATCTGCCCGGAAAGTGCGCTGCTGCGTGCGCTGGTCATGCATGTGGTGCTGCAGCGCGATGAGGTGGTGGTCATGGACATGGAAGCAGGCATAGAGCATCTGGGCCGCGGCACAGCCACAGCAGTGGACAAACTCATTGTGGTGGTGGAACCGGGCAGGAGAAGCATTGACACTGCCGAGCATATCCGGCATCTGGCTTCCCAGATCGGACTGACCCGCATTGCAGTGGTCGGCAACAAAATCCGGGGGCCCGCAGATGAGGAATTTCTGCGCAGACATCTGAGCGATTTTGATTTTCTCGGATTCATGCCCTATGACAATCAGCTTATTGAGGCGGATCTCAGCAACCGTTCCCCTTATGACACCCAGTCTGCTGCCAGAAAGGCCGTGGAAGAAATGGCCGGAAAATTATAATTGCCTATGCAAAGAAACTATCACGCGGAAAAGCGCAGACCGGAAAAACGTGCCCCGTCCCGAATCCGTCCTGCGGCAGACCGGAAACTCAAGCGGGTGTTTGACATGATCGGGGTTCCGGGTCCCGCGCCGTTTGAACCTGACCTTTTTCAGACTGAGGCTGTCTCGGTGATTGAAAAAGGCGACTGTCTTGTCACTGCTCCCACCGGCTCCGGAAAAACCTGGATCGCACTGGAGGCCATTGCCAAAATCAGGGAAAAAGGGGGAAAAGCCTGGTACGCGTCTCCGCTCAAAGCCCTGAGCAATTCCAAATACATGGAATTTGCAGAAAAATTCGGCGCGGCAAATGTGGGCATTCTCACCGGGGACAGAAAGGAAAATCCGGATGCGCCGGTCATTGTGGGAACCACGGAAATCCTGCGCAACCAGTTGTATGATGCCATGCACCGGGGAGAAAGCATTGCCACGGATTTTGTCATTCTGGATGAGGCGCATTTTCTCGGCGATGAGGAGCGGGGCGTGGTGTGGGAGGAGATTCTCATTTATCTGCCCACCCGCATTCCCATTCTCATGCTTTCCGCCACCATCGGAAACGCGGAGCAGATTGCGGGCTGGCTTGGTTCCATCCGCATGAATTCCTGCACGGTGGTTACGGAAAGCAGAAGACCGGTTCCCCTGTTTCCCCTGTTCATCCATCCCTGCGGAACCCTGTATCCCCTGCTGGCAGAGGAAAAAGGCGGGGGAAAGAAAAAACTGCATAAACAGGTCGCAGAATACGTCAATGCCGGGCATCCCCAAAGATTTGCCCGGCCCGGCAAACTCCCGCCTTTCGGGGATATTCTGCGGATTTTGCGCAGATACCAACTCCTTCCCGCCATTTTTTTCCTCAAATCCCGTGCGGACTGTGATCATGCCCTGGAAATGTGCACACGCTGTCCCATTCCCGAAGGCACCCGCAAGGAAGCCATATCAAAAAAAATTCAGCTTTACGCACAGCAGGTTCCCCATCTTTCCGCACACCGCCAGTTGCATCATCTGGAGCATCTGGCTGTGGGTGCGCATCACAGCGGCCAGTTGCCTGCGTGGAAACTGCTGATTGAAGACCTGATGACCGATGGTCTGCTGGATGCGGTTTTTGCCACCAGCACAGTCGCGGCAGGTGTCAATTTCCCTGCCCGCACCGTGGTGTTTCTCAATTCCGACAAATTCAACGGCACGGAATTTCTTCCGCTGGGACCCACAGAATTTCATCAGATGACCGGCAGGGCCGGGCGCAGGGGAATGGACAAAATCGGATTTGCCGCAGTCATGCCCGGAAAATACATGGACACCCGGCTCATTGCCGAACTCGTGGCAGCAGAACCTGCCGATGTTCTCAGTCAGATTCACATCAATTTCTCCATGACCCTCAACCTGCTCCTTTCCCACAGCGAAACAGAGATACAGAGCCTGCTCCTGCGCTCCTTTGCCGCGTGGCTGCGGCGCCATCAGAAAAAAAAGAAAAAAACAGCAGATGCGGAAAACAATGCGCACAGCGCACTGTGGGCCGATTTTTTGAGACATTTTGAATTTCTCAAAGAAACCGGGTATGTGTCTGAAGAGGGCAGGTTGACGGAAGACGGCATATGGGCTTCCCAGCTTCGGGTGGATCAGCCTCTGCTCATTGCCGAGGGCTTCCGTAACCAGATTTTTCCGGACAGCGATCCGGTGCTGCTGGCAGGGATTATTGCCTCTTTTGTCAATGACCGGGAGACGGATGAACGCATCAGCAGTGAAATCATCCCCAATCCCCTGAAAAAAACCTTTGCCAAAATCATCAGGGGACTGCAGGATTTCAGAGATCTCATGGCAGAAAGGGGATTTGGCACGCATCCCCTGTATCTGCGGCCTGCTCTGGCTGTGTATCTGTGGGCCACCGGGCTGCGATCATGGGAGGATGTGATTTACATCAGCAGTATAGCCGAGGGTGATCTGGCCATGCTGATTCTGCGCACTGCGGATCATCTCCGGCATATCATCTCCCTCAGAGAGGTTTTTCCCCGCGGTGCGCAGACCGCAGCAAAGGCAGTGGAGCAGATTCTGCGGGAACCGGTGATTTCCGGATATGAAGGATAGGATTCAGGGAATGGAGGTTAGGGGACAGGGGGGGATCATACCGAATCGTCATTGACTTTATGCAGGTCAGTCATTTTTTTTCCAATGCCGCTGAACTGACACCCCTCCCGAAGGGAAGGGAACAGCGGGTTCATCCGGTGCTGAAAAATCGGCAGTATTGTATTAAATCAATGGGGAATTGGTATCATAAAAATCAACAGGTAAAAAAATGGTTCTTCAAGGATTTTTGTGGAAAATTTTTCCGGATGCCTGCTTTCGCAGGCATGACGTCATTCCGGCGAAAGCCGGAATCCGGTGTTTCCGCAAAACAGATTGAAGAACCAAAAAAAATTTAAAAAATTTGGCTTTTTTTGATAACCAATTGTTTTTACAAAAATCATGCCAAAGTCAAATGCGTTTGCCCTGTGTGCACCTCCCATCATTATTGACAATATTCCATTTTATCTTTATGTTATTTCAGATGTCAGAGTGACTGATTTTCCTTTCTGCCAAATATCTTCCTTATTCCCGGTGAAAAAACAGGATCATAACCTGCTGCTGAAAGGAGTTGACTGCATGACATGCCGCTTTTCCTGCATATGGCACAGACTGCCATTTTATATTCTTCTGTTTCTGTCCTTTGTGCTGTGTCTTCCCCATGATTGCCTGGCAAAAAAACAGGTGTATATCATCACCGTGGCTGATCCCATCGGCCCCGGAGTCGCTGATTTTGTCAAAAAAGGCATTCAGGAGGCTTCGGATGCAAATGCTGAATGTCTCATCATAGAACTGGATACGCCCGGCGGGCTTGTGGAATCCATGCGGGAAATTGTGCAGGCCATGCTGGGAAGCACAATGCCGATTGTCACCTTTGTCTCCCCGTCCGGTGCAAGGGCTGCATCAGCCGGTGTGCTGATTACGTTGGCTGCGGATATTGCGGTCATGTCTCCCGGAACCAATATCGGAGCGGCTCATCCTGTGGGGGCCGGTGGCAGTGAGATTGAAGGGAAAATGTCGGAAAAGGTGGTCAATGACATGGCGGCATACGCCCGGACCATCGCGGAAAAAAGGGGAAGAAACGGTGAATGGGCGGAAAAATCCGTGCGGGAAAGCATTTCCGCAACTGAAACCGAGGCCCTGCGGCTGAATATCATTGATCTGGTGGCAAAGGACACCCCGGAGTTGATCCGTGTGCTTAATGGCTGGAAAACAGGAGAAAAGCGGTTGGAACTGGATGATTTTGAAATCGTGCGGATAAAAGAGAATATCCGGAACAAAATTCTCAAAACCCTCAGTGATCCCAATGTGGCCTATCTTCTCATGATGATCGGTGTGGCCGGTCTGTATTTTGAACTGGCCCATCCGGGAGCCATCTTTCCGGGTGTGGTTGGCGGTATCTGCATCCTCCTTGCCTTTTTTGCATTCCAGACCCTGCCGGTGAACGCGGCAGGCATTCTCCTGACCCTGCTGGGTGTGGTCTTCTTTCTGATGGAAATCAAGATCACCAGTTACGGTATGCTGAGTCTGGCCGGGATCATTTCTCTGCTTCTGGGCGCGCTGATGCTTTTTGACAGCCCGGAACTGAGAATCTCATGGCATGTGCTTGTCAGCACACTTTTTGTCTTTTCCGCTTTTTTCATTCTGATTGCCATTGTGGCCTTCAAATCACAGTTTTCTGAAGTGAAAACCGGATCTGCAGCTCTGATTGGAAAAATCGGTGTGGTGAAGCAGGATACGGCTCCTCTCTGCAAAGTGCTTGTTCACGGAGAACTGTGGAACGCTGAATCTTCAAAACCCCTGAAACCCGGGCAGCGTGTCAGAATTGTGCAAGCAGAGGGGCTGCTTCTCCGGGTGGAGGGAATTGAAAACACTGAATCCTGACCTGCGGGACTTCATTCATTATTATTCCGCATTCATCAGACCTCCTGCAAAACTGAAAATTCATCCCATTTGTTTTTATTGTATCGTCAAATGAGAATTATGAGATTTGCAGAAGGTCTGTTATGCAATATTCAACATTGAGCAAAGGAGGCTGATATGTTCCATGTTTCCGTGATCATTTTTTTTCTTGTCATCTTTTTTCTCTGGTCAGCGATCAGGGTGCTGAATGAATACGAACGCGGGGTAATCTTTCGGCTGGGCCGGGTGATACAGGCCAAAGGTCCCGGACTGATTATTCTTCTGCCTGTGATTGACAAAATGCGGAGGGTCAGTCTGCGGCTGGTGGTGATGGATGTGGATCCCCAGGATGTGATTACCCGCGACAATGTTTCGGTCAAGGTCAATGCGGTAATCTATTTCCGGGTCATTGATCCCATCAAGGCCATTATTGAGGTGGAAGATTACAATTACGCCATGTCCCAACTGGCTCAGACCACTCTGCGGAGCATCTGCGGACAGGCCGAACTGGATGAACTGCTCTCCGAGAGGGAAAAAATCAACATGAATCTGCAGGAGATTCTTGACACCCATACAGATCCGTGGGGAATCAAGGTGGCAACGGTGGAACTCAAGCATATTGATCTGCCTCAGGAGATGCAGCGGGCTATGGCGAAGCAGGCAGAGGCAGAGCGGGAACGGCGGGCAAAAATCATCAACGCTGAAGGAGAATTCCAGGCAGCAGCCCGGCTGTCTGAAGCTGCGGAAATCATTGAGGCGCATCCGGCTGCCCTGCAGCTCAGATATCTCCAGACCATGACGGAAATGGCAGCGGAAAACAATACCACCACCATTTTTCCGGTTCCTCTGGATCTGTTCAAACCCTTAATGGAACTGATGGACAGAAAAGAGCAGTTCCAACAATCAGACAGCAACACGCTGGTTTCCAAAAACAATCCTGTCTGAAAAAAAAGTGTGGGGAAACTTTCTCTGCATTCTCCCGAACAGACTTTGCAAAATAATGGCAGTGACTGTCTTGAATGTCAGGCAGGAGGAAGGCGATCCCTCTTTGGTTCAGTGCATCAGCCTGCTGGCTGCGGCATGTGCCAGATCGATAAGATATGTCGGCCAGAAGCCTGCAAGAACAGTGATGGCAACCAGTGCGGCTGTGAGAAATTTCATCTGCGGGGAAATCCGCAGCGCTGGCAACTCTTCGGCAGGTTCCGTGAGATAGGCAGCTTTGAGCACCAGGAGATAGTAATACAGAGAAATCACCACATTGAACATGGCAATAAAAAGCATCATGAAATGGCCTTTCTGCATCGCGGCTGTAAAAAGCAGAAGTTTGCCCGTAAAGCCGATGGTGGGCGGAATCCCGGCCAGTCCGAACAGGGCCATCATCAAAGCCATTGCCAGCAGCGGCGATCTTTTGTGCAGCCCCGCGAGCTGCTCCACTTTCAGGTTCTGTCCCTCGGATGCCACTTTGATGACCACCAGAAAACAGGTGAATTTGAGCACCAGAACCGTGAGGGCATAGAAAACAGCGCTGGCATAACCCGCGGAATTCATGCTCAGAATGCCGATGAGAACATAGCCAGCGTGTGCAATGCTGGAAAAGGCCAGCAGACGTTTCAGATCCTTTTGGGCAATCGCGCACAGATTGCCCACGGTCATGGAAAGAATGGAAAGCACAGCAAGAATGTGAACCAACTGCTCACCGGCGCCGGATGTCAGGGAAACAATCCGCAGGAGAATGGCAATGGCCGCGACTTTGGAAACAGTGGAGATATAGGTTCCGGCCTGATTGGCCGCGCCTTCATACACTTCCGGAGCCCAGAAATGAAAGGGAAACAGAGCCAGTTTGAAAAAGAAACCGCAGAGAATCAGAAGCATTCCCGCCATCACATCAGGCTGGTGGATAATTCCGGGAATCTTTTCCGCCAGTTCCCGCACATAAGCGGTTCCCGCAGCGCCATAGAGCAGGGCCAGACCAAAAAGCATCAGCGCGGATGCGGATGCGCCCACAAAGAAATATTTCAGTCCGGATTTTACGCTGTAATCCCGATCTTTGCGCAAAAACACCAGAATGTACAGGGAATAACTGGAAAGTTCCAGTGCCGCATAAATGGTCAGCAGATGCACACTGCTCACCAGCAGCATCATGGAAAGGGTGCTGACCCACAGCAGCATGTAAAATTCCGGATGCCGTTCCTCTTTCACCCCCTTGAGTTCCGTGCAGAGGCAGATGACCAGAAACAGACCCATGAAAAGCATGGACTTGAAGACCTGGGAAAAGAGATCTGCCCGGTATGTGCCGGAAAACAGTTCACCTTCTGCATGAACCGATGCCAGACACAGAGCGACACCAATGGCGGACAGAATCAGTGCCGCATAATAATCCCGCTTTGCATCGGGCCGGGCCAGAGAAAGGCAGAGAAAAAGCAGCGAAACAGTCAGACAGTAAAGTTCAGGAGCAAAGGTGTGAATCATGGCAGCCTGCCTGTAAAGGGAATGGAAGCCGTCTGAATCATGTCAAACATGAGTGACGGGAAAAGTCCGAAAAGAAGAATGACTGAAACCAGAATGATGCGGGGAATCCCCTGCACCAGAGTGACATCCCGCAGATGGGCGAATTTTTCATTTTTGGGGCCGAAACAGGTTTTCTGCACCACCCGCAGCATGAACAGCGCGCTGATGACCAGTCCGCAGATGGCAAAGGTTCCATATATCGGATAGGTGCGGAATGCCGCGATGAACACCGTGAGTTCTGCCCAGAAACTGGCCAGACAGGGAACACCGATGCCGGTCAGCGCGGCAATGATGAAATAACTTGCGGCCACAGGCATGATTTTGGCAAGCCCGCCAAGTTCCGCAATGATTTTGGTATGGGTTCTGTCATAAATATAGCCGACCGAGGAGAAGAACAGGGCAGTCATCACACCGTGCGCGAACATCTGGAAAACCGCACCGTTGAGGCCGTCAATCGTCACAGTTGCCAGCCCCAGTCCCACAATGCCCATATGGGACACACTGGAATACCCGATGCAGTATTTCAGATCCTTTTGGCTGAGACCCGCGAATGCGCCGTAAACAATTCCTGCAGTGGCAAGAAAGGCCATGAGCGGAGACCAGAATATCCAGCCTTCGGGACAGAGATACATGCCCACCCGAAGCACACCGAATGCCCCGATTTTCATCAGCACTCCGGCATGAATCATGCTCACCGCTGTGGGTGCGGCCACATGTCCCACCGGTGACCAGGTGTGAAAAGGCCATAACCCCGCGAGAATGCCGAAACCGATGTAAAAAAGGAAAAAAGCCAGTTTCTGCTGAAAAGGAGTGAAATTTGCCATATTCACGAGTTCCACGAGATCAAAGGTGTTCAGACCGGATTTCACCACCAGATAGACAATGCCCGGCAGAATCAGCGCGCTTCCGGCCAGCAGATAGAGCGTCAGCTTCATGGCTCCGTATTCTTTGCGGGTACTCCCCCAGATGGCAATGAGCAGATACATTGGGAAAAGAGATACATCATACCAGACAAAGATGAAGAAAAGGTCCAAAGCCATGAACATGCCAAAGACACCGAGCACCAGCAGAAAAAGCAGGGCAAAGAATTCCTTTACCCGGTGTTCCAGTTCCCACATGGTCAGCACCGCGGTGAAAAACACAATGCCGGTCAGCAGCAGCATGGGCAGACTGAAACCGTCCACCGCGTTGAAGTATGTGATGCCCAGAGAAGGAACCCAGAGGATTTTCTCCACAAACTGAAAGCCGCCCTGAGTTTTGTCGTAGGCCATGAAAACATAAACAGACAGGAGCAGCGTAAGACCGGAACACACCGCGCTGACCTGTTTGACAGCCTTCTGCTTTTCCGGGGGGATGAAAAGGATGATCAGCAGACCGGCCGCACAACTGAGAAGTATGGCCGTGAGCCAGGGAAAATTGGCAAATTGCATGTGCATGAATAACTACCTCAATGATCAATTGGAATTTTTGCCAAAAATTTCTGTTTACTTACTTATTGATATTTAGTGATAACATTTAAATGTTGCGGAAGAAATGCTCCAACTTCTATAACTATTGCTATAAATATCAAGGCACAAAAACCTATAATTCCGATTTTTATAAAAAACTGTTTTTCCCTTTTTTCATGCCACCTTCAAAATAATACTCAATTCCAAATTTTATCGCCGCAAATCACCGGTAGCAAAGAGGAGAGCGACGAAGGAGCGGCGCTTTTTGCTGTTCGAGTGCATTTGCCTTGTTAGGCATTATTGAATCTTCGATAGGTAAACAGCATAGCAATAACCGCAAAGCTGGCCATTAGGATCATGCCTTCGGGGAATAAAGCCTGCATAAACTCGACCTCACCATCTTTTACGGGTATCCCTTGAAACTCTCTGCGAGCAAACACCATTTTCTCAACAATTGGATCCCACAAATTCCAGCTTAATGCATCCGAAACAATGTTCATAACAGCCACTGAAACAGCCAAATAGAAACCTTTAATGTTGAGCTTGAGAAACCAGTAACCGGCAAGGATTGAAGATATTCCTAATACAACATGAACTATTATTTGGGTTATATTGTCAGGAATAAAGCCAAAAATTGGCTGAGGAACAAATAGTTGACTCCATCTCACTATCTGTTTAGTGCCCTCCAAGACCAACAGAGCACCCAGCAAAATTGTTAGCCAATTTTCTCGCTTGAAGATATCTGGATTCACTGCCTTTGTTTCTTTTTCAATTCCAAGAAATATATATCCGATTGATCCAATATACTTTCCAGAAACTACTCTTATGGCCATAAAAAGCAGATATGGGACCCAAAACGGGATACTTGCTTCTATACTTAAAAAATATGAAAGCAGCCCCCATAAGGTCATAAAGAACAGAAAATCTATATACCACGACAGCAGTAGTCTCTTCTTTGAAGCATGATAAACATTAGTATCCATTGTTGCTCCTATATGCCTAACATATAATGTGAATTAAGGGTTAAAAATTCTGAACTCAGTAAAAACAGGGCATTATAAAACAGAACTGGCGGAGTCTGTTTCATAACCATCTGATTTTACAATGCTGGATTCAACCCTTAATTCGCATATATAATAAATGACAAACATCACAATAAAAAAAGTACTTCTGATACTGGTTACTGTAAGCCCCCCTGCGGCTGTCCGGAATTACAGGGCAGGGGGCAAGCCTTGCCCCTACAGTAATCAGTATAAGAAAATCCCACTGCCAAAAAAGATAGTGCTCCAAATAATTTCAAATTGTTATCCTCTATATTGAGAACAGGAGATTATTTTTCAACAGTCAGCAACAGGTTGGGTTAACGTCAGCGTAACCCGACAGACATTTTCTGTTAAAAAAAGAAGTACAGTGCCAGAAAAAATATCACGGCAAACATGACCATCAGCCGGTACTGTATCATACCCAAATGGAGTCCTGCAAGAATTTTCCCGCTTTCCACAGTTCCCCTGCCCAGACCGTCCACTCCGCCATCAATGATTTTGTTGTCACCGTTCATGCAGGACAGGGAAATGCCTTTGTAAATGACAGTATCCAGAAACCGGCGCCAAAAATGATCCATGTACCAGCGATTGGCAAACAACTGCCGCAAAGGTTCAATCTTTTCAACAAAACCAATTTGGGACGATCCGCAGCGTCCGAATTCAAGCCATGCCAGCAGGATGGCCCCAAAAGCCAGAGTCAGCGCGGCAACCGGCAGCCAGCCGTGGTGTTCCCCAATGTGATGATTGCCGTATGTGAGGAAATGCTCTAGGGAAAGATCAAAAAATCCCACAATTATCGTGATTGCAGCAAGAATAATCAGTGGAATACCCATAAACCAGTAACCATGTTCTTCATGATGTTCATGCGCTTCATCAAGAGCGGAATGGGCATCTTTTTTCGGAAACAGAATAACAAAAATCAGCCGAAAGGTATAATAGGTTGTAAGAAATGCTCCCAGCAGACCGGCTGTCACCCAGATGGGATTTTTTTGTTCCGCCAAAACGCCCAACATGGCCTCTTTGCTGAAAAAACCGGAAAAAGGCGGCAGACCGCAGAGAGCGGCTGCGGCTATGCACATGCAGATCATGGGTGTTTTCAGGCTCCGTCCGTCCTTTTTGCCAATTTCAAACATGTCATTGCTGTGAAATGCGTGAATGAAAACACCGGAGCAGAGAAAGAGCAGGGCTTTGAATCCTGCATGGGTGGTCAGGTGAAAAATGCCTGCAAAATAGCCTCCGGCTGCCAGTCCCATAATCATAAAACCAAGCTGGCTGATGGTGGAATAGGCCCAGACCTGCTTGATGTCACGGGCAACCATTGCCATTGTGGAAGCCAGCAGCATACTGATTGTGCCGATAAACAGGCAGATGCTCATCGCTGTGGGGGAAAGGCTGAAAAAAGGGAAAAGACGGGCAAAAAGATAAACACCGGCCGCGACCATTGTGGCAGAATGGAGCAAAGCACTGACCGGAGTTGGGCCTTCCATTGCATCCGGCAGCCATGTCAGCAGCGGAAACTGAGCGCTTTTTCCGATAATGCCGCCAAAAATCAGCAGGGCTGACAGGGTAATCAGGGCAGGTGACATATGGTTTTTCACTTCCGGGCTGTTCATGTCCTGCACACTCAGATTGCCCAGATTAACCAGTACAATGAGCAGCCCCAGCAGAAAAGCCACATCCCCCAGCCGGGTCATGACAAAGGCTTTTTTTCCGGCCTCACTCGCGCTGAATTTTTCAAACCAGAACCCGATAAGCAGATAGGAGGCCAGTCCAACCAGTTCCCAGAACACATACAGTTGCAGCATGGTGGGGGAAAGTGTCAGGCTGATCATGGCCCAGGCAAACAGGGACATACACCCGTAATAACGGGAAAATCCCTGATCATCCGCCATATAGCTCAGAGAATAAATCTGCACCAGAAAGCAGATGACTGCAACAATATTGAGCATCAGCAGACTGACCGGATCAAGCAGCACACCGATGGGAATGGAAATATAACCCGAAGACATCCATTCCACTGTATATTGGATTGGCTCCCGCATTCCCCAGTTCTGAATGAGAAGAAAGATGGCACTCAGCAGGGAAACAGAAATTGTCCCGATGGAAATCTGCGCGGATAATTTTGGTCTGCTCCGGGTGAAAATCATAATGATGCCAAAGGAAAGCAAGGGCAGAAGCGCGGCGGCAGCCGCTGCCCCGGTGGAAATGTCAGGTGTGTCGGAAAATATCATATAAATGCTCCCTTTAAATGAGGTACGTTACTTTATGAATGTTGAATAACTCTGACAACTCTTTGAAGTCTTTCTGAATTTCCATGAAACTGTCTCCTCAGACAATCAACTGCCGCAACTTTTTCTTCCGGAAATCGGCTCATCCAGTATTTTACATCATCTGAAATCAGATTTTTTTCATTTATGTTCTTCACCCTGACTGCTTTTTCCATCATGTTTTTCTGCCGTTATGGCCGTGCTGTTTTTATATTTCCAAATATATACCAGACAAGATAAAGGAATGATTCCGAAAAAAAGAATGCTCAGAATATCTGTTTCATATAGTGAAAAACCGCAGATCATCAGCAATGATAATAACACAAAGATCGTTTTTCCATTTCTTCTCAATATATGTGCGAGATAGACAGAGGGAACAGATCCAAAAGCTGCAAACCACAATGGCGATGTTTCATAACCAGGTAATCCCAAAAAGAATATGGAGAAAACTAACAGGAAAGATAGCAGAATTCTGAATTTACTGCCACTCCTGTGTTCTTCAGGATTCGTTAAAGTGGAAACATTCGGTTCAGATATTATTTCATTTTTTGCAATTTCACTTGAAACACATGGCTGAGATATTCTTCTTTTTATTTTTACAACAAAAAATCCGACAGACAGGCTGCCAATGAATAAAACAACAAAAATGAGACTATAATCTGATGATTGATTATGTTTCTGCCGCATATAAGCAACATGGATAACAGCAGGAATTGTAACCTCGTAATTTGGACCTACACTGCTTATGGTCTCTATCGCTGCAATTATTACTCCGACTGTTGGCCCTGAAAGATATTTTATGGATTTTGTCAAAGCTCGATTCGCAGCAAAACTTAATCCACTTCCAATTAGTTCTTTTGATATTGCATTTGCAACAATAACTGCTGTCTTGTATGGAGTAAAACCGCTATGCTGTATCCACTCACGCAAAGCATCCACTCCATAAGAAGCCAAATTCGAGACATCCATTCCCATCTGTTCGGCAAGCTGTCTGAGATCATTTTCACTCATATTTTCAATGGCATTTTTCAACACAGTGTTCAGCAGAATTGTCTCAATATATTCTGTTGAAGTCTCTGAATTATAATCAACATCCAGCTTGTCACAGACATTCATCAGAATTTCCCGGTACGGTACGCCTTTCCCCCGTGCCAGATTCATAATTGTATTGCCACCGTATGACTGAAGTTCCTCTGCTATCAAATCCCAATATTTCTGATGATCCGGATAATATTTTTTGTATCTTTCATCATAGGTCAGCAGTTCAGCCCACCGTTCATTTCCTTCCTCATCCTGTGTAATATATTTTATTAACACATCAAGATCGTCATTATCACAATATCTGAGAAATTCCAAATCAGGGTCTTCCCTGTATGCAGCCTGCAAAGAAACAGCAAACATCAGCAGGAAAAGAAACACAGAAGAGAAACGGATAACATATCCTGATTTAAAACAATTTATATTTTTATTCATAATCTGCAATTTTTCTCTTGTAAGAGATGATTTTTTCTGTTACCAGACAGTTTGTATCTGGGATAATTGTATTTTTCTGTCACGGCTGATAAGCGGCAGTGACAAATAAAGAGCAGTTCCTGCAATAATACGATCCGGCATGTCAGGAACAGCAGAACGCGGTATCCGTGATACAGAATGAACAATATCAGCAGTCAGATCAGCCACTATGAAATTGCCTTCATCGGATAAAAGTTCTGATTCTATCTGTTTGCTGAAATAATCTGGGATACGTCCCTTTTCCTGCAAATAAAGAATTTCTATCAGACAAATTGTTGGGATATAAATAACAGCATCCCCTTTTTCACAGGATTCAAAAAAGTTGCCTGCTTCCGCTCCGAGACGGGGACTGTCTTCCAGATACCAAATCAGTGCATGTGTGTCTGTCACAGCGTTATTATACATCAAATGTCTTCCCTCGGAAAATTATCCCACATTTCTCTTCTTGCCTGAAGAATCTCTTCGTCTTTTATATCAAGCCCTTTCCATAAACCGCGCAGAGATTTTCTGGGCTTTAACATCTTCATTTTCAACTCAGATTCAATCTGTGCGGTGATTTTCTGAATCAATTGTATTTTTTCCAAAGTCGACAGCAGATTTACGGAATCCAAAGCTGTTTTCAGGTTAAGATTCATAATCTGCCTCCTTTATTTTATCTTTGTTTTCCCGGCTTATTTTTAACAATTGCAAGTCTGCTTCACAGTTCACACACATCCCCTTCAATGCACCCCGCATCAATGGTTCCGGATTTGCGGTAAATGCAGACAATCAGGGCCAGTCCGATGGAAACCTCTGCTGCTGCAACAGCAATGATGAAAATGACCATAGCATGGCCGTCCATGTGACTGTAACGGAGCGCGGCTCCGATAAACGCTATGGAGGTCGCGTTAAGCATGATTTCCAGCCCCAGCACCATCATAATCAGATTGCGGCGGGTGACAGTGCAGAACATGCCCATGACAAAAAGAATTCCTGCCAGAAAAAGCACATGGCTGTACGGAACGATCATATTTTTTCTCCCCTGCGTTTTTTGTCCATTCCCAGATGAAACACACCCACCAGCGCAATCAGCAGAAGCATGGAAACAATTTCAATGGAAAGCCAGTGATTGGTGAACAGAAAATGTCCGAAAATTGCAGGTTCTGCCACTGCTGTTTTCAAAACTTCCTGTGCTTCCGGGCCTGCGGAAATCAGCAGAAAAATGCAAATCTGTAAGGAAATAAAACCCAGTCCCAATGCCGGAAGCCACTGTTTCAGAGGAAACAGCCTTTCTTCAATTCCCTCCACCCGGAGCATCATAATAATAAAGAGGAAAAGAATCATGATGGCTCCCGCGTAGATGATGACTTCCAATGCAGCCAGCAGCGGTGCGCCCATGAGATAAAAAAGCATGGCAGTGCCGAAAAAGGAAATCACCAGATACAGCACCGCATGAATCATGTTCCGCCGGGTAATGGCAAATCCGGTGGAAATGAGAATAACCGCAGCCAGAATATAAAAAATCAATGAGTACAATGTCATAAGCAAATCCTTTTTTTATATTGTTTACGGCAGATTGCTCCTCACATTCACAGGTTTGCCTTCATTGATATGCTCTCCCTTGCCCATGTCTGCTGTGGAGATGCCCGCATATTTGTAAAAACAGTATTCCTTATCCTTTCCGCAGTGATCCACCAGCAGATCCTCTTTTTCAAACACAAGATTGAGAATATCGCGCTGACAGTTTTCAAAATCCGGGGTCAGTTGAATCGCGGATGTTGGGCAGGCTTCCTCACACAGACCGCAGTAAATGCAGCGTCCCAGATTGATGCGAAACCATTGGGCATACCGCCGTCCGTCTGCCTGCTCCGCAGACTGCATGGAAATGCAGCTTACCGGACATACCGCGGAACACAGATAACAGGCCACGCACCGCTCTCTGCCGTCCGGGTCACGGGTCAGGACGATCCGCGCGCGGGAACGCTCCGGCAGTTCCCGTTTGTATTCCGGATATTCCTCGGTAATGGGTTTTTGAAACAGATGCCGGAACGTGGTGGCAAAACCTGTTCCAAAGGCTTTTACAGATTCGTATATTTCTGACATATTCTTCCTTTGCATCAGCAGATCGGGTTTTACGGAAAATATCCGCTCAGTTCCTCTTTGGGCGGCATTCCGGATGTTCAGACAGGATTTGATAGCGGATGATTCTGCGATGGAGACGATTTGTCTTCACCTGTCAACAAACGGTCTGCTCCCATTTTGTTTTTCATTCCCGAACCTCATATTTTTTCTCAATTACAGTCCTTTTCTATTGTTTTTGCAACATGCTGTCAATATCTTTTTTCCAATCTGTCTCAGGTTATGCCGCACTGCTGACTCCGGAATGAAATGCCTGGCATGAACCTGACATAAATCTTTCTGAATTTTTTCAGACGAACAGGCAAATCTCCTGCATATGCCGCCAGCACACAATAGCTCGGCCTTTCCTGATAATTGCCAAAAAGGGGCCGAGCACTGCTCCGGTGACTGTGCCAAAGACAGATGGACTGTCTGGCAAGATGCAAGAGATTGCATTTCAGTGTTCGGTTTCAGGCCCGGAATGTTTTCAGTTTTCCTCTGCTGCCTGCAAAAGAAAGTGCAAAGTCTTTTTCCTCTCCGAACCGGGAGCAGAAATCCGCAAGGGCAAGCATATGCCCCAGTCCTTTCACGGCAGAATTGTTTTGCAGAATTTCAAAGCAGGGTTCCAGCAGAGGCCGGGGAAGAAAGACAATGCACTTTGATCCTGCACGGGTAATGGATACATTGAGCCGATTGAGGCTGTAAATGAAATCCGCTTCCGCCAAAGCGGTTTCCGCATCACTGACCCCGTAACTGACAATGACATTCTCACACTGCTGCCCCTGCATTTTGTCAACCGTATCCACAAAGGGCGCGGATTTCCAGTTTCTCCTCTCAGCCAGTTCCTTTCGGATCATCCGTATCTGTGCATGATGGGGACTGACAATGAAAAGTCCTTCACGCCAGAAGGCTTTGTCGCCTTCCTCTGTGTCAGGATATGTTTTTTCTGTGTTTTCCCTAAGCAGTCGGATACGGAGCTGATCTGCCAAAAGCGCAGTCAGCCGGGCTTCGGTCTGATTTTCCCCTGCACTCTGCATCTGTTCCGGCACACACAGAACCAGAGGATACGCCGGATTGAGTACCCACTGGCAGAATGCGTTTTCATCATTGTCATTCCTGCATTCCGGTTTCAGACGGATTTTCTGCTGTGCAATCTCTTTTGTCGCGGGCCTGTAGTCTTTTCCGTACAGGGTCAGAGCCGGAAAACGGGACAGCACCGCATTCATGCGCCAGTTTTCCTGCAACTGGCAGGTGTATGGATTTTGGCTTTTGTCTCCGGCCCGCAGCCAGGCAAAAACCGAATCATGCAGACCGGGCAGCCCGTTTTCCGCTTCGGGATATTCCCCGTTGATAATCGGGGGGAGTTGCAGATCATCACCGGCCAGGATTATCCGACCGTTTTCCCCCAGCATTTTCATTGCCATTGCAAATTCCCCGAATTTCATCTGGGATGCTTCATCCGCAATGAGAACGGGAAATTCATGCTCCACTCCGGATTTGCAGAAACTGTGCACTGTTCCGCCTGCAATCAGCAGATCATGTTCCATTGCATCAAACAGCCGACTGTCTGCAATGACAGTCAGATGTTCCCCTTTGGGACTGGATACAGTTTTCATTTTGCACAGAAAAAGATCGGTCTCAAGATCAAAGGGTTTCCTGTGCTGCCGGATGTCTTCCAGCAGATTTTCAATGGCCGCATGGGTAAAGGCCGTAACTGCAATTCGCATTCCCCTGTTTCTTTCCTTGCAGGTTTTGACAACGCAAAGCAGGGATCTGGCCAGAAAATGGGTTTTGCCGGTTCCGGGCGGCCCCCATACCAGCGTAAGCCGGTTTTCCAGAAAATGCTGAAAAGCGCGCATCTGACTTGGCGTGAATCCGGCATATTTCTCTGCTGTTTTGACAAAATCCGCTTTTTGTTCCCCGCAGATTTCTGAGGCAAATGCGCCAGGATTGCGCAGCAGTTTCAGAAAATCACTGTCCGGCTGTGCATCCAGTTCCGCAAGTTCTGCAAGCATATTGTCTGAGGTGAAATCTGTAAACCGGGAATGCAGCAGGGCTTTGTCCCCTTTTCCGAAATCCGTTTGATCCCGATGGGTTCTCAGATCAAGAAGCAGAGACTGTGCCAGCCGGGTTTTGGCATCTGTTTCCATTTCCCGGATCGCGGCAAGCCGGACTTCTCCCCTGGGTGCATACAGGGTTTTTCTGTGCAGAAAATCATCAAAAGCCATCTGCGCGCGTTCCCCCTCTTCTGTGTCCGAAGTGAGAAGATAATGGAAAAAACCGTCCTGATTCAGCGCATCTTCCTGTATTTCAGACAAAACCTTCCACTGCTGCTGACCGGCATATTCCAGCGAAATGCTGATGCCTTTGGCGATTCTTTCGGAAATCGGCGCGGTTCGGGCTTCCTGCATGTTGCGCGCGGCTGTGAAAGATTCATGGCAGATGACAAAGGCAATCCGGGAAAGTTCGCTGTTTCTGAAATCCTGCATTTCCGGAAAGAGAAATTTGCGCGGCCATGCAAAAAGCCTGTCCCGGACTTTTTCCCGAAAGCCCTCTGTGACTGCCTGCGCGGCTGTCAGTCTGCGCAGGATTTCCTTTTTTATCCATTCCAGGTGTTCAGATTTGCCGTTATACCAGACATGAAAAATGGCATCACTTTTCAGCCGGTTGCTGAGTTCAAACCAGAAAAGGGGATTTGGTTCCGGATGAAAATCAAAATGCGGGGAAGGCAGCAGGGCAAGGACTTCAGGAAGGCGAAGGCAAAGGGGCAGGGGAAGAGACAGAAGTTTTCGGATTGCAGATGTCAGCACCGCAGGTGAAAAAGGCATGGCAGGATGTTCCTCTTTTGCGCCACTGTCCTGAAAACAGAATATGAGTTGCAGCGCTGCACAGACACTGTCCGGTTTTTTGAGGGATTGCTCCAGAAGAAGGTGGAAAAGCTGCTGTTCGTATGTGTCAAAGGTGTATATCTGAAGCGATTTCTGCTCAGCCTTTTCTCTTTGCCGGTTGTAAGCATCCAGTGTTTTCAGTTCCTCATGCAGGGTGTGGAGAAAAGCTCTCTGAATTTCACCGCAGTCATCCGGGGTCTGAGCAATGAAAATTTTTTCCCCGCTGCCATCTCCGTAAACCTCTTTTCCCTTCAGTCTCCGGAATCCTGCCGCATAAATCTTTCCGGACACAGGCTCTGTCTGCAGTGTGAGCACAATATTCACATCCTCACGGATTGGCATGGACAGGGATGAGCCGCCGTGTGCAATCACTTTTCCCTGTTTCAGCGCGGCCACAGCACACTGCAGTTTTTGCCTTTTTCCTTTCAGGGAACCGCAGGATTCCAGAATGCTGTCAGCAGATTCCTTTTGCAGAAATGCCTCCATTTCATCCAAAGTGTTTACCTGCGGATTCATTTCCCGGAGAAACCTGCGTCCCCTTGCTGTCAGGCCGGAAATCAGGGACACAGACTGTTTTTCTTCCGCGTCTTTTCTGCAAAAGGGATAAAATTCACACCATTCACAGCGGTGAAACAGATGCCACGGGACTTCCCGCGCGTCCATTTTCAGAATGGGAACAAGTTCTTGGCACAGAAACTGCTCCATCATGCGAATGCTGAAATCAAGCGCAGTATTTTCAGGCTCCTGTCTGCCGGACAGCCATAAGGCTCCGGTATCTGTATCCGCAGAATATGGGATTTGATGCGTCTGAATTATATCTCTGAGAATGAGAGCGTACAGGGAAACCTGCAGGCGGTGCGTGTTTTTCAGCTCGCTGGAGGCCTTGATGTCAGCAATCCGCAGACGAATCTCTCCGTTCTTATCCTGCACCGCGTGAATCAGATCCGGACGGCAGGGCGGAAAATGGCAGAGATTTGTATCCAGTCCATAGCGTTCATAAAAACTCCGGGGAACTTCCAGAGTGGGCTGATATGCGGATTCTCCGCTGTTGAGTTCTTTGAGCACAGAAATGCTTTCCGCAGTGGCAAAAGTCCGCTGATGCAGAGGGCCTTTTCCTTTGGCAATCCATACCCTCCCTTTTATATGATGCTGAATTGCCTCCTCTTCCCATCTGTAACCCCCTTCAAGCATTGCACGGGTGACAGGACTGCTTTTCTGCCTGATTTCCGGCACTCCGGCAGAAAATCTGTCTGCTTTGGCTGTGCAGTGCCAGCGCAGGTAACGCGCACATTCATGATAGTAAAACCGGGCAATCCGGGAAGGGCTGAGATGAAAGACAGGCATAAAATTTTCCTTAGCTGATAGATTCTTGGCAAATCAAAACAGAAAAACTGCCGCAAAGACTTAGGGAAGCAAAGATTCACAAAGATATTCCGGTGCGTCTTCGGGCTTTTTGTCTTTGGGGCAATATTGCACAAAATGGAGAATATGGCAAATCTCTGAGAGCGTGTTTGAAAAGTCCCTGTCCGGACATCTCCCTCGTTCCCGCGCTCTGCGCGGGAACGCTTCGGCATGATCCTGCCGGGATAATCAGTGCGCAGAGCGTACAGTCTGCATTCCCGCGCAGAGCGCGGGAATGAGATTAAATGGAGAATATGGCAAATCTCTGAGGGAAACAATGAAGGCGGCATTGCCTCAGTAAAGTTTGAAATCCCCTCAGTTTTGTGCTATCAGAAAAAGCAGGGGCGGATTTGAAACCTGCCCCTCCGGCAATTTTCTCAATTTGACTGTCCAAAGAATAAGGAACCGCCCATGCAGTCCCACAGCCGCATTTTCACAGACAAATATCTTGACATCAAATCCGCACCTCTGAAAAAGGCATTGTATTCTGATTTGGATGAGAAAAAGGCTCTGATAAAAGACTGGCAGGAGGGCATCCGGTCCGGACGCATTCTGCAGGCCAAAGAGGAGCAGTTGCAGAGCAGTTTTCTGCATCTGTTTTTCGGGGATATGCTGGGGTATGCACATTCCAAACGAGCGGCTGTGTGGAATCTGGAAGAAGAGCAGAAAACATTTGCCGACAGCACAAAAATGGACGGTGCTCTGGGATTTTTCCGCCTCGATTCCAATGGAAAAAACGCTGCGGATATAAAAGCTGTCATTGAACTCAAGGATGCACGCACGGATTTGGACAAACCCCAGACACGGAAAAATGACAGAAGAACTCCTGTTCAGCAGGCTTTTGATTATGCCAGTGCAGTGGGCGGAACCTGCCGGTGGGTGATTGTTTCTGATTTCAGGGAAATCCGGCTGTATTTCCACAATGACCGGACACGGTATGAAAGTTTTGATATTCTCAGTCTTGACAGGGAGATGAAGCGGTTTCTTTTTCTTCTGCACAGAGATCGTCTGATTGCGGAAAAAGGGGAGTCTTTCACAGAAATTCTGCACCGGGAGCGGCAGGAGCAGGAAAAAAACATCAGCCGCCAGTTTTATGCGGATTACCGGCAGGCCAGGCTGAACCTGTTTCATCACATCAGAGAGGAAAATCAGAGCCTTGCCGAATCCCTGCTTCTTAACAAAACACAGAAGCTGCTCGACAGAATTCTGTTTGTCTGCTTCTGTGAGGATTTCGGCATTCTGCCGTATTTCACGTTCCGGAGTCTGCTCAACAGCGTGAAAGAGGACAAATTTAACCGCAGTGACAGCAAAATCTGGCAGCGTGTCAAAGCTCTGTTTGACATGATAAACACTGGTTATCCGCAAGAAAACATCAGCAAATTCAACGGAGGACTGTTTGCAGATGATGAAATTCTGGATGCTCTGACAATAAAAGACGCGGTGCTGGAGCATGTGATTGCCTTGGAACGCTATGATTTTGCATCAGATTTGAACGTCAATATTCTCGGTCATATCTTTGAGCAGTCTGTCACAGACATGGAGGAACTGAAAGCCGAAATCGCGGGACAGAGCTTTGACAGGAAAAAAGGCAAACGCAAAAAAGAGGGAATTTTTTACACACCGGAACATATCACCCGTTACATTGTGGAAGAGGCTGTGGGCGGATGGCTTGCGGATCGGAAAAGCGAGATTGGATTTGATGATCTGCCGGAACTGACACCGGCTGATTATGCCTCTGTGAAAAAGAGTTCCGGAAAGCGGAAAGTCAGCACAAACAGTAAGCTGCACATTCAGGCATTGGAGGCATACCGGGAAAAACTCAGACATATCCGAGTGATGGACCCGGCCTGCGGTTCGGGTGCGTTTCTCAATCAGGTGTTTGATTTTCTGTACAGAGAAGGGCAGAAGGTGAACAGTGAGATTGCAATGCTGAAGGGCGGACAGCGGGAAGTTTTTGATTTGGACAAGGATATTCTCACCAACAATATTTTTGGCGTGGATCTGAATGCGGAATCGGCGGAAATCACAAAACTGAGTCTGTGGCTGAAAACTGCCAACAAAAACAGGGAACTGACCACATTGGACAATAACATCAAATGCGGCAATTCCCTGATTGATGATCCGAAAGCGGCGGGGGAAAAGGCGTTTGACTGGCATAAGGAATTTCCTGAAATCATGCAGAGCGGGGGCTTTGATGCGGTGGTGGGAAATCCGCCGTATGTTCAATCCCATTCACTTTCTGAAAATCAGAAAGACTTTTTTTACAAAAATTATGAAACAGCCGAATATCAGCTTAACACATTCGGGCTTTTTGTTGAAAAATCCATAAAAATTATCAAGGAAAAAGCATATTACAGTCTGATAATCCCCAATTACTGGCTTTCCACCAGATATGATGAAAAACTGAGAAAATTTGTTTTCGTTAAAAACCATGCAATAGAAATTTTGAATGTTTTTAATGTATTTGAAGATGCCTCTGTTGATACGCTTATTCTTGTGGGCAAAAAAGATTCTTCAATGAAATTGCCTCATAAAACAAGAGTATTAACCATAAATCGAATGAGTAAAACAGTTCCTGAGCGACTGAAATCTTTGGACAGGAATGAATGGCATTTTGATGAGAATGTCATCTTTGATGATGAAAATGGAAATACCCAAATCAGTTTTGACAAAAAAATTCATCTGAAAGGAAAATATCAGCTTTCAGATTTCTTTGAATTTAAATTTGGTATGAAACCTTATGAAGAGGGAAAAGGTAATCCTCCACAGACCCGCGACATGATTAACAAAAGGATTTATGAAGCAAATTCAAGGCTGGATGACTCCTGTGAACCGCTGCTGAGATTAAGAAATGTAAAAAGATATTCAGTGACCTGGGAAAACGAATGGATTAAATACGGTTCAAATCTTGCTGCGCCAAGAACAAAAGATATTTTTGAAGGAAGCCGGATACTGGCAGGAAGAATTGTTTCCGGCAAAAAAATAGACGGAACAGTGTTGGATGAAACTTTTATTAACAATACTGATTTAATTAATATCATTCCAAAAAACAGCTTTGTCAATATCAAGGCATTTGCCGCTGTCATTCTTTCAACTCTGTGCTGTGCTGTCATCAAAAAACAAAACGTGAATTTAAACAGAAACACCTTTCCAAAAATCAATGCTGAAACCCTGAAATCATTTCCGGTTCCTGAATTGGATCAGACAGCATGTGCGGTTTTGGCTGACAAAGCTGACATCATGCTTGCACAGAACAAAGCACGCCACCATCTCAAACAGGATTTTCTCACTTTTGTGAAAAATGAACTCAATCCCACAAAAATCAATGCCAAACTGGAAAACTGGCAGGATTTGGATTGGGAGCAGTTCAGAAATGAACTGAAAAAGGCAAAGGTCAAATTTGATGATCTCAGCCTCAAAGACCGGAAGCAGTGGCAGGATTATTTTCTGGAACAGCAGGCAAAAATACTTGAAATCAAATCTGTCATTGACAAAACCGACAGAGAGATTGACAAAATGGTGTATGATTTGTACGGCCTGACGCCGGAAGAGATCCGCATTGTGGAAGGAAGCAATTAACCGCATTTTTGAATTGCACCTGCAGGTCTACAGCAGCAGGGGCGGCAACAGTGCATTTCAGCAGGCTCAATGACCGGAGAGTTGTCCACCAATTCCCAATCATGGGCACTTACATGCCGCCCTGCTGAATCAGGGCTGTTAAGTTCTGTCACAACTGACTGGAATCATTATCCCCCCTTTTGCAAAGGGGGGCAGGGGGGTTTTCTTCCCGACAGCCCGAAAATCTCCCCTTTAAAAAAGGGAGAAATCCGGAACAGAACTTGACAGCCCTGCTCCCTTAAAAGGAGGAACAGAGTAATTTTCAACGGATTTGACCCACCATCAGGGTAAATATCTGTACTGTCTGTTTCTGCCATTCGGCCAAAAACTTTTCTTTTTTCTCTGATTTCCCAAAATACAAGAATTCTGTTGCTTTTTGCAGGCATTTCTGTAGAATTATTTAACCTGGGTGTTTTTTTTCAATGGATTGAATTTGATTTATAAATAAATTCAAATAGTTTTTATTTTTTAAGACATTCTGGCAATTTTAAATTTTTGGCGATGGATGAAAACGGCTGACAGCGAGGGTTTAAGTGCAGCGTTTTCGCAGAGGCTTTTTTGTGTACTGCATGATCAATCAGTTATTCTATAAAAACCAAATTGGTCATGCACCACAACCATCCAAAATATATAAAAGCTCAATTGGCTTGACCTCCATCTCAATTTTTTGATTGCCTGATTTTTCCCAAAAGACAGATTATCCATCAGCTTCCTGATATGAAAGAAAAAAAACTGAACTGCTGGGAATATATGAAGTGCGGCAGGGAACCGGGCGGAAAATATGCAGCCGAATTCGGTGTCTGCCCCGCGGCAGAGGATGTTTCCTTTGACGGACTCAACAAAGGAAAAAACGGGGGCAGAATCTGCTGGGCTGTGGGAGGCACGTTCTGCGGCGGAAAAATTCAGGGAACCTTTGCCGAAAAGCGGAAGTCCTGCATAAGCTGCGAGTTTTACAGACTGGTCAGAAAAGAGCAGGGAAAAACCGATTCGTACACCAAATTCCTGAAATTTGTTTCTGACGGAGCCAGTGCCTCTTTTCTGAAAAAACTGAAATTCAGGCATGTAAAAGCAGGGGAAAGATTCATCCGGCAGGGAGAACCCGGAGAGGAAGCCTATATTATTGAAAACGGAACCTGTCTTGTCATTGTTGAAAAAAACGGGGAGTTTCATCCTGCCGGACATCGCGGGGAAGGCGATATTGTGGGAATCACCTCGGTTCTCACAGGAGAACCAAGATATGCCCATGCAGAAGCGGAAACCGAAATGGATGTATGGGTTGTCCAAAAAGCGGACATTGATGATATTTCAAAACAGGATCCGGAATTACTCACTTTTCTCACAGAAATTGTTGCCACCCGCTTTGATTCCAAAAGACCTGTGCCGGACCGGCAGATTGGCAAATACATTGCAGCGGATATTATCGGAACAGGCGGATACAGCATTGTATACAAAGGCATACATCCGGGGCTGAACATGCCGGTTGCCATCAAAATGATGCGCCATGATATGGTCATGAACACGGAATTTTACAACAATTTCTGCAATGAAGCCAAAATAGTCGCCAAACTCAGTCACCGGAATATCATCCGGGTGTATGACATTGAGGAACGTTTTAAAACCGTGTTCATCATCATGGAATATCTGGAAGGCCAGTCTCTGAAACATATGCTTGGGCATCTGAAAACCATACCTCCGGAACTGGCTGCGGATTTTCTTTTCCAGATCTGTCTGGGACTGGATTATGCCCATCAGAACGGCATTATTCACAGGGACATCAACACGGTCAATCTTTTTGTGCAGACAGGGGACTGCGTGAAAATACTGGATTTCGGCATTGCCTGTCCCATTGGAACGGATGATTTCATTTATGGCGGAGCGCTGGCCTATATGTCACCCGAACAGATTGAGGGAGAACCTGCTGACTGCCGAAGCGACATTTATTCTTTGGGAATCACGGCCTATGAAATGCTTACGGGCAGACTGCCTTTTGAGGAAAAAAATCCATCGCTGGTGATGAAAGCGCATTTAAGCAATGACATTCCCAATCCTTCTGAAATCATACAGGATTTGCCTGAAGCACTGTGCAGGTTTGTGATGAAATGCGGCAGGTGCAGCCCGGATCAGAGATATGCCGGTATGCAGGAGGCATTGGCAGATCTCCGGGATTTGACAAAAAAATCTGAAGCCAGATATATGCCTTTGCCCAGACAGAAAATGACCAATCTGCTGTTAAGCTACACAGAGGAACAGGAGCAGGAACTCAGCCGCATTCTGGATGAATTCAGCATGAAAATAAAACAATCCGGCGCGGAATTGAAAATTGCCCATTTTCAGGACAGATAAAGACTGCATGAAACAGAAACTGCCCAACTGCTGGGAATACATGAAATGCGGAAGAGAAAAAGGTGGGATAAATGCTGCAAAATCAGGTGTATGTCCTGCCGCGTCCGAAAGAGTTTTTCACGGATTCAATTCAGGAATAAACGGAGGCAGAATCTGCTGGCTGGTGGCAGGCACATTCTGCAACGGAAAAATTCAGGGGAACTTTGCACAAAAGCAGGGTTCCTGCAAAAACTGTGAATTCTACAGACAGGTTCAGAATCAGGGAACAAGCTGTTTTCACACGGACAGGGTGAAAATTTTTGGTGCAACACATATCGGAAAACAGAAACAAACAAATGAAGACAGATATTTGATAAAAAAACTGTCTGACGGTTCCATGCTGATGGCAGTGGCAGACGGGCTGGGCGGTGATGTGGCAGGTGATTATGCGGCTGAAATCATCAGATCCGGACTTTCAGGCACAGATTGCATTGAAAAAGGTGAGGAACAGAAATTTCTTGTGCAACTGCTCAAAGATGCAGATATATGTGTCAGAAAACAGGCTGAAGAAGATTCTGATCTGGAGGCAATGGGAACCACCCTTGTCTGTGCGCTTCTGCGGGAAGGAACTGCTTACTGGGTTCATGCGGGAGACAGCCGTCTGTATCTTTTCAGAAACGGAAAACTGATGCAGATAAGCAAAGATCAGACCCTGGCACGCTTTCTTCTGGAAGAGGGACTGATTGCTTTGGAAGAAATTCCTCAGCATTATTCAAGACATGTCATGGATCAGTTTGTGGGGTGCGGATACTGTGAACCGGAAACCGGGCATATAAAAACACAGGCAAAAGACATGCTGATGCTTGTGTCTGACGGACTGCACAAATATGTAAGCAGTGAAACGATTTCCGGTATTCTGAATGCGGAAAGTGATATGGAATGCAAGGCAGAATCCCTGATTGCATCAGCTCTGGATGCAGGCGGACAGGACAATGTTACGGTTGTGCTGTGTGCGTGCATTTTCTGAAAAAAATTTTTGCAGGAATTGAAATCTGCTGTTATTTTGACCACGAATCACACGAAGCGCACGAATTTTGATTTCATTGTTTTGCTGCAATTCGTGGAATCTGTGTCATTCGTGGCTGATTTAAAAGATTCATTTTTCAGGATCATACAGCAGTTTGTTTTTTCAGCGAATCACACGAACTGCACGAATTTTTGCCGGATATGCTGTTAATTTTAAAAAAATATTTATTTTCAGGAACATACAATAATGGACACACAGGAATGCCCAATGGATTTGTCAGATGAGGATATTCTGGATGCAATGAAGAACATCTCAGGCTATCTGGATATAACCACAAAGGATTTTAAGGAAATTTATCTTATTGCCTACAGACAGGCACTCCAGCGCATCAAACAGTCCCTCAAAGCCAAAGACATTATGACCCGCAATGTAATATCTGTCAAACCGGATACCTCTCTTGAGGAAGTGGCGCAGATTCTTGCTGAAAACGGAATTTCCGGAGTTCCTGTGACAGATGCGGAAGGAAGAATTCGTGGCATGATTTCGGAAAAGGATTTTCTGATGCATATGGGTGTCAAAAAAAACGCATCCTTTATGAGCGTTATTGCCCAGTGTCTGCAGAACAAAGGCTGTCTAGCGCTTTCCATCCGCAAGAAAAAAGCAGAAGACATTATGACCAGCCCGGTGGTGACAGTGGGTGAGGATGCCGCAGTTTTTGAAATATCCGGCATACTCACGGAAAAAAACATCAACCGGGTTCCGGTGGTCAGTCAGGAAAACAGACTGATGGGAATCATAACAAGAAGCGATATTGTGACATCATCGTGCTCCATAGGACAGGAAACAGGAATATGATTTTGGAATATTTCAGAAAAATGAAAGGGGACGCAAAAAGTCCTCCTTATGTCGGCTTTCGGGAAATTTTCTGGTCATGGATCGGCGCATTCATTGGCATCGGAGCAGTTGCCTATCTTGAATACGATGTGCTGACCGGCACAGACAGACTGATGATTATCGGTTCTTTCGGGGCATCTGCCGTGCTTATCTATGGCGCAGTGAGAAGTCCTCTGGCCCAGCCGAGAAATTTCATTGGGGGGCATCTCATTTCCGCTATAATAGGGGTTGCTTCATGGCAGTTTCTGCACACCCATATGTGGCTTGCCTCGGCAGTGGGGGTTGCCACTGCCATAGCCGCCATGCACGCAACCAAAACACTTCATCCGCCGGGCGGTGCAACCGCACTCATTGCTGTGACCGGTTCCGAACAGATTCACAGTCTTGGCTATTTTTATGTCATCATGCCGGTGGGCGCGGGAGCGCTGATCATGCTGGCTGTGGCGCTTCTGGTCAACAATATTCCCAAGACACGCAAATATCCGGAATTCTGGTTTTAGATTCAGGAAAAAACCTGCATTGCATTTCAGACACAGCAGGAATTATGACACAGCATGAAAGAAAATGATCCAAATTATCAACTGTTTCTTCCCAAAGCCTGTTCTGAGCAGCCCGGAGTGAAAAGAACAGTAAAAGGAAATATTTCTATGATCCCAGAAAAATGAAAATGAGGGAACCTCTCAACCTTCACGACCGATATTTTCAGGAAACCTTCAGTCACCGTGAAATTGCGGAAAGTTTTCTGAGGAACAATCTTCCGCATTCCCTGGTGCAGCATTTGGATTTCAGCACTCTGACCATTGTGAAGGACAGTTTTGTTGACAAAGATCTGCAGGAGCATTTCTCAGACATTCTGTATTCAATCCGGTTCCGGGACAGTGTGCTTTACATTTACCTGCTTTTTGAGCATAAAAGCCGGCCCGAAAGATTTGTGTCTCTGCAAATCCTGCGGTACATGGTGAAGATATGGGATCAGCATATAATACCGATTCTCCATTGAAAAGATACCTGCAGGCAGACAAAAATGAGGTTTCCGTGTGTTCAGAAAAACTTTATGCCAGAAAAAGTTATGTTTCAGATCAATGGCGAACTGGTATAAAACAGAACCCGAAGGCAAAAAAACTTCCGGCTGTTCTGCCCATGGTTTTTTACCACGGAAGGTGGAAATGGAAAATTCCTGACAATTTCAAAGATACTGTGGAGGATGATTTCGGAATAATGAAACCGTACATTCCGGACTTCTGTCACGAGATTTATGACATTTCGCATCTTTCGGATGAGGAAATCAGAGGCGAAGTTCTCACAAGAATCGTGCTTCTGACTGCCAAATACATTTTCAGACCCGACATGAAGGAAAAAGTTTTTGAAACAGCCCGGCTGTTTCAGACGGTGGCAAATCAGCAGACAGCTCTGGAAATCCTTGAGGTGCTGCTGAGATACGTGACACAGGCCACAGGGAAATTTGATGAGGATGATGTGAGAAATATCATTAAACAGACATCCATGAGGGAGGATATCATGCAGACTTTTATTGACAAATATATCAGTCAGGGAAGACAGCAGGGATTGCAGCAAATGGCAAAGATTTTTCTCCGCCAGATGGAAATCCGTTTTGGGGGGATTCCGCAATGGGCGGAGGAAAAAATCAGAAAAGATTCTGGTGACAGCCCCTATGAAATTTACGAGGCAAATCTTGCCGGCACCTCAGCACTCATATCCGTTTCTTTGTCCTTTCCGAAGACAATGCGGGAAACAGAAAGGCATTCAAAACCGGATCGGAACTGTTCATCAATACAGGTTATCCTGAACTGCGCCACGCCATATCCGCCTTGCAGATACTGACCGGACTTCCTGCGGTTTATACCGGCGCAAAAATTCAGGATGCCAAAGTGGGAATGGAAGAGGCCATTTACAACATGCAGGGCGTTGCGGGACTGCGATGAAAACTGTTTTGGTCAGCCAGAATCCAGAAAAATGGAATTCAGGCTGACCAAAACTGTCCAAAATAATTGAACCATTTACATATACGGAAGGTAAGAAATGAATGGCAGACAGTCAGCAGTCTCTTTGGAAGAGATGAAACCTCCGGTGGCCAGTGTGGGCATTATTGGATGGATCCGTGCCAATCTGTTCAACAACTGGATCAACTCCCTTATCACCCTTGTGACAGTGTTCATTCTGTGGAAAATTCTCCCCCCGTTTTTCCGATGGGCCTTTGTCAACAGTGTATGGACAGGCACAGGTGAAGGATGCAGGGCAGCGGACGGGGCCTGCTGGGCCATCATTCCTTCCAATATCCGCTTTATCACATTCGGATTTTACCCTGCTGCCGAGCAGTGGCGTCCCTTTCTTGCCATGATTGTGCTTCTGGTGCTTCTGGTTCTCAGCCGGAACAGGAAGCTCTGGGGAGAGGCTTTGGCATATGGATGGGCTGCCGGACTTTTTCTCATGGGAATTCTGATGTGGGGGGGATTTTTCGGTCTGACGCCTGTGGAAAGTTCACAGTGGGGCGGTCTGCCCCTGACCCTGCTGCTTTCGGTCTTCGGTCTTACAGCAGCGTATCCGCTGGGGGTTGTTCTTGCTTTGGGCAGGCAGTCAGGAATGCCGGCCATCAAATCCCTGTGCATTGTTTATATTGAACTGATCCGGGGGGTTCCTCTCATCAGCATGCTCTTCATGTCAGCCATTGTTTTCCCTTTGTTTCTCCCGGAAGGTGTCACCATCAACAAAATCATCCGTGCGCAGGCGGCAATCATTCTCTTTACAGCAGCCTATATTGCGGAAGTGGTGCGCGGGGGCCTGCAGGCCATTCCCAAAGGTCAGTTTGAGGCAGCGGACTCTCTGGGGCTCAATTATTTCCAGACCATGCGCCTGATTATTCTGCCCCAGGCCCTGAAAATCGTGATTCCGCCCACTGTCAGCATCCTGATTTCCGCATTCAAGGATACGTCGCTTGTGGTCATCATTGCCCTGTATGACATACTGAAAACCACTCAGTCAACCCTTTCCAATCCCAAATGGATGGGATTTTCCAGAGAAGCCTATCTGTTTCTGGCCGTGATCTATTTTATGTGCTGTTATTTCATGTCCACCTGGAGCAGAAAACTGGAAAGGGAACTGAGCAACTGAGATTTGCCATGCAGGGAGCAGAAAAGTGTTTTCCTTTTCCAAGAGGACACAGAGGATTTTTCACTTAAAATTTCAACCCGGCTGAGGGACAGAATTTTTCTGAAAAACTTTATTCAAGACCGTTTATTGATATAAAGGACATGATGATGGGTTTGTGTCCCATATGCCTAACTTTCTGGCAGGGGACTTTTTGCAGAGAGCATCAAATCAGGTATGCTGACATTTTTTTCAGAACCAGGGAAAAGAGGATATGAACAAAAATCCGGAGACATTGACAGAAAGCGCGGAGAAAAGTCAGAAAGAAAACAATGTGATTATCCAGATCATCGGGATGCACAAATGGTATGGCGAATTTCATGTGCTCAAAGATATCCATCTGGCTGTGCGTCAGCGGGAACGCATTGTGGTCTGCGGCCCTTCGGGATCAGGCAAATCCACCATGATCCGCTGCATCAACCGGCTGGAGGAGCATCAGCGCGGCAAAATCATCGTGGATGGCATTGAACTGAGCAAAAATTTGAAAAACATTGAAAAAATCCGGGAAGAGGTGGGCATGGTCTTCCAGCATTTCAATCTTTTTCCCCATCTGACCATACTGGAGAATCTTTGTCTTGGCCCCATGTGGGTGCGCAGGGTTCCCCGCAAAGAGGCTGAGGAAACCGCCATGTATTATCTGGAAAAAGTGCACATCGCAGAACAGGCAAAAAAATTTCCGGGCCAGCTTTCCGGAGGCCAGCAGCAGCGGGTTGCCATTGCCCGGAGTCTGTGCATGAAACCCAAAGTCATGCTCTTTGATGAACCCACATCCGCGCTGGACCCGGAAATGGTCAAGGAAGTGCTGGATGTCATGATCAGTCTGGCACAGGAGGGGATGACCATGATCGTCGTGACCCATGAAATGGGTTTTGCCAAAAGTGTGGCCCATCGGGTGCTGTTCATGGATCAGGGGCAGATTGTGGAGGAAAACACGCCCGAAGAGTTTTTTTCCCATCCGCAGAATGAGCGCACAAAACTTTTTCTCAGCCAGATTCTGCACTGATTCTGCCGGATGCCATAATTATCATATTTGCAATTGTTAAATTTATGCACCTTTATTCATACCATTGTCACAATGAGGACAAAACACGGGGCGGAAGAAAGATATGTCCGAATTTTCTGATATGTTTCATTGAAATACAAATCAAAAAAATTCTGACAGGAATCTGCATCTGTCTGTGTCTGCTGAGCGGATGCGACAACGTTCCTGAATCCGGGCAGCCAATTTCCTCTATGGAAAAAATTCTGGATACCGGAAAAATCACCCTGATCACCAAAAACAATGCCAACTGCTATTATCAGTACCGGGATCGGTATATGGGGTTTGAGTATGAATTGGCTCAGGCTTTTGCAGATTATCTGGGAGTGGAACTGGAAGTTGTCATCGCGGAAACCTGGGAGGATATGAAAAAGGCACTGGCAGAGGACCCGGCCGCATTTATCGGAGCAGGAATGCACCTGTCTCCGGCACTTGAGAAAGAGGTTCTGTTTTCAGCCCCCTATATGTCTGTGCAGCAGCATATTCTTGTGCGATGGGATAACGGAAGTGTGAGAGCAGCGCCGGATCTGGCCGGGAAAAACGTACATGTCCAGCGGGGAAGCTCCTGCATCCCTGTGCTTGAATCCCTGCAGAAAAATGGAATCAGTCTGGAGATCGTGCCTTTGGCCGACTGTGATGAGGAAGAACTGATCCGGCAGGTCGCGGACGGGGAAATTGAAGTGACTGTTGCGGATGAACATATCGCTTTGCTGCACCGCAGATATTATCCGAGAGTTGTCATCAAAGATGCTGTGGGTGAAAAAATTCCCATTGCATGGGCTGTGCGGCCGGATGCGGAAAAACTGGTCAGACGCATGAACGCATTTTTCAGAACTGCAAAAAGCAATGATCTGTTTTCAGATATTTATAACCGCTACTATGCTGAAGTTCCGCCTTTTGACTTTGATCAGGCAGAGCATTTTCTCCAGATTGTCTCTGAACATCTCCCCCTGTATTATCCCTTTATCCGGGAAGCTGCGGATAAATACGGTTTTGACTGGCATCTGATCGCTGCCCAGATCTACCAGGAATCCCATTTCAATTCACAGGCCCGCAGTCCTGGGGGCGCATGGGGATTGATGCAGATCATCCGTCCCACGGGAAAAAGTCTCAATATCACGGATCTCACTGATCCCAAAGAGAATATTGAAGCCGGGGTGCGTTATCTGAGAGAGTTGAAGAATTTTTTTGACGGGGCTGAAGGAGATGACCGCTTACGCATTGCCCTGGCAGCGTACAATATCGGTCAGGGGCATATTCTGGATGCCCGGAATATTGCCAGATCAAAGGGGCTTGATCCGGACAAATGGTCTTCCCTGGCCAAGACCCTTCCGCTGCTGCAGCATGAGGAATATCACAAAAAGTCCCTGTACGGTTACTGTCGTGGCATGGAACCTGTTGAATATGTGACAAAAGTCATGTTTTATTCTGATATGCTCTCCCGCCGGAACATTTCCGGGCAGGGGACTGTCTTCGGCAGACAGGGGATTTCCGAATAAATATTTTTTGGTTCTTCAATCTGTTTTGCGGAAACACCGGATGCCTGCTTTCGCGTGAATGACGTCATTCCCGCGATAGCA
>CAZDIU010000023.1:0-34840 GCA_964505535.1 uncultured Desulfobacterales bacterium
ACCCGTTTTGAACTCAATTACGGATTTGCCAGAACCATGTATCTGCGCGCCTGTTATCTCATGGAAAGAGTGTGTGAACACGAAGGCAAAGCATGGGAGGATTTCCGTCTGCCGGAAGATATACTGTTTTATTGAATATCAGTTAAAATGGTGGGTTATCACCCACCCTACCAAAAAAACAGGGAAGTGAAAACAATGCCAAAAATCGGAGTTGTGGGCATCCGGGGAGGCTGGTCTTCGGAAGAACTGGCCAATGCGCTGGAACGGAAGACCGCTTATCGCCTGCTCATTGAACCGGACAGAATCAGCCTGGATTTGTCCACCGGAAGCGCATGGTTTGAGGGAACCGATATTTCCAGACTGGACGCGCTTATCATAAAAAAAGCCGGAAGCCGTTACTGCCCCATGCTGCTGGATCGTCTGGAACTGCTGCGCTTTCTCCATGAGCGGGGACTGAAAATCTTTTCCAATCCCTACAAAATCATGCGGGTATTGGATCGGCTCAGTTGCACAGTGACCCTGCGATCCGCGGGAATTCCCATGCCGGAAACCACCGTCACAGAAAGCACGGAAGAGGCACTGAGGGCAGTGGAAAAATACGGGGAGGCTGTATTCAAACCCCTGTACAGCACCAAAGCCAGAGGTATGGAGATCATTTGTGCGGGGCCGGATGCTGCTGAAAAAATTGAAGCCTTTTCCGAAAATTTCGGCATCATGTATATTCAGAAAAAAATGGATATTGGCGGACAGGATCTGGGCATTGTCTTTCTGGGAGGCCAGTATCTGACCACCTATGCCCGGTGCGGAGATGGAACTTCCTGGAACACCACCATCCATTCCGGCGGAAAATATCAGGCATATACACCGTCTGAAAAAACCATTGCCATAGCGAAAAAGGCACAGGATCTGTTTGGACTGGATTTCACCTGCGTGGATGTGGCAGAAAGCGGGGGCAACGGCCCCATTGTATTTGAGGTTTCCGCATTCGGGGGCTTCCGGGGTATTCAGACAGCCTCAGGCATGGACGCGGCCGAACTGTATGCAGATTATGTTCTGAAAAAACTGTAGTTCAGTTATCAGTCATCAATGCAGGAAGTCCCCAGAGTCCAACATGTCCACAGGAAACCCGAAAACCCCAAAGGAGCAGAAATGAAATGCCATGAAATCATCAGAAACATCAGGGAACAGCATGTGCCAGCCCACAAAATCCATCTGACTTTTGGCAACTGCTGCATGGAAGTGGCTGCAAACCAGAAGGAAATCATTGATCAACTGCGAATCTATTATGGTCATTTTGTGAAAAGCACAGGCATGGCCCAGATTGTCATCACTGTGCATGAAACAGAACCTCCGCACTTTGATGAGGAATTTGCTGTCAAAGAACCTGATCCGGGCAAATCCAAAGTAAAGGAAGAATATATTGACCTTTCAGACGGAAGAGTGGTAAGAAAGCGCCTTACGGGTCTGGTTTTTGTGTTCGGAGAGGGCGAGAATCTGGCTGCCGGCCCATGCCTGAGCAATATCAACCAGATTGTCAATTTCATCAACAACCGCTTTATTGAATGGGAACTGTGCCGGGGATGTCTGCTCGGACATGCGGCAGCCATTGCATGGAAGGGGAAAGGGCTGGCTCTGGCCGGATTTTCCGGCGCGGGAAAATCCACGCTGGCTTTGCATATAATGAATCACGGGGCCTGCTTTGTGAGCAATGACCGCCTGATGATTGAGAAAAAAAAGGGCAGTCTGACCATGCACGGAATTGCCAAACTGCCCCGCATCAATCCCGGAACCATTCTCAACAATTCCAGTCTGAAAAAAATACTCACTGATGAGGAACGGGAAAAATTTTCCGGGCTGTCCAAACAGGAACTTTGGCAACTGGAGCATAAATTTGACGCTTCCATTGAGGAATGTTTCGGGCCGGATCGTTTTGTTCTGGACGCACCCATGAATGCCCTTGCCATTTTGAACTGGAAATACAATGCAGGCCCCATGACAGTCAAACGTGTGAATCTTTCGGAGCGCAAAGACCTGCTGCCCGCGTTTATGAAACCGGTCGGTCTTTTTTTTATGCCTTTCAACGGCTGCTGTATGCCGGAACCCTCGGAAAAAAATTATATTGATCATCTTTCCCTTTGCACTGTTTTGGAATTTGCAGGGGGCATAGATTTTGAAACCGCTGCCCGAACCTGCATTTCTTTTCTGGAAAAGGGAAGTCTGTAAAACAGAAAGTTTTTTGTCTGCCATGCGCATTGAACTCAGCAAAATCTCGGATCTGCCGGATATTGTCAAACTGGAGCGTTACAGACGCTGCCCGGATCTGGGGCCGAAAATTCTTTTTTTCAGCGGAGGAACCGCTCTCAGGGAGACCTCTCTGGAACTGGTCTCTTATACCCATAATTCCATTCATATTATCACGCCTTTTGATTCAGGCGGCAGTTCCGCACTGCTGCGGGAAGCCTTTGAAATGCCTGCCATCGGGGATGTGCGCAACCGGCTTCTGGCTCTTGCGGATCGCAGTCTGCACGGCAATCCTGAAATCTTCCGGCTGTTTGCCCACCGCTTTCCCAAAGACGGAGACCCAAAGGAACTGGCCGGGGAACTGGATGCAATGATAAGCGGAAATCATCAGTTGGTAAAAGACATTCCTGATCCCATGCGCAAAATCATACGCCATCATCTGGAAATGTTCCGCAGATACATGCCTGACAGATTTGATCTGCGCAAAGCCAGCATGGGAAATCTGATTCTCACAGCCGGTTATCTGGATAACCGCAGAAGTCTGGACACCATTATTTATATCTTCTCCAAACTGGTGCAGGTGCGCGGCATTGTGCGACCTGTGATCAACAAATATCTGCACCTGATTACCGAACTGGAGGACGGGCAGATTCTCGCGGGACAGCACCGCCTTACCGGCAAGGAATTTTCCCCCATCTCCGCAAAGGTGAAAAAGGTTTTTCTCAGTGACTGCCGGGAAAATCCTGTTCCGCACACAGTGAGCATACGGAAAAAAATGGCACAGCTTATCAGCACGGCAGAACTGATCTGCTATCCCATGGGAAGTTTTTATTCCAGTCTTGTCGCAAATCTGCTGCCCGAAGGTGTGGGAAAAGCCATTGCGCAGAATCCCTGCCCCAAAATCTTCATCCCCAATACCGGAGGAAAGGATCCGGAAACTTACGGCATGTCCCTTATGGAACAGGTGGAGAGGCTGACAGATTATCTGAAAAAAGACAATCCTGAAGGAATTTCCGTCAAAAATGTTCTGAATTTTGTCCTCATTGACAAAGAAAGGGGAAATTATTCAGGAGAGTTGAACGAAAATACCCTTAACAAATCCGGAATCCGGATTATTGACGTTTCCCTCATCAGTTCCCGATCCCATCCCTTTATTGATGAAAAAATGCTTGTCCCCACTCTGCTTTCTCTGGCATAATGATGTCAGATGTCAGAAGGGGGATGGCCTGCCTGCTTTGAGGATAATCTGTGTCTGTTTTCATTTGATTTCCATAAACCGCTGATAAATTCCAGCGGCTGCACCGATGAAAATCCCGAAACCCGTAAATCTGAAATCAGGATCCCTGCAGGGGCAGGGATTTGCACAGGAGAGAATATCATGATAAAAAGATTAAAATGGTCTGAAAACAGACTTGTTTCAACTGACAAAATTGAAAGACACTGCCTGATAAATGTGATCAGTCCGGAAAAAGACGAACTGGAAAAACTCTCACGGGAAATGTTCATCCCTTTTGACTTTCTCACCGATCCGCTGGATATTGATGAAAGGGCAAGAATTGAAACCGAAGACGGGGTTCTGCTTATTGTTCTGAGAATACCCAGACCTGATGAAAGCAATTCAGGAATTCCCTTCACAACAGTTCCCGCGGGCATCATACTAACAAAAGAGGACACCATTGTTCTGATAAGCTCTTATGATGTTACGGAAATCCTCGAATTATGCAACGCCAGGACAAAAGGGATTATCAGCGGAAAAAGAAGCAGTGCTGTGCTGCATATTTTTCTGAAAACAGCACTGCTTTATCTCAGGTATCTGAAGGAAATAAACAAAATTAACGGGGAGATTGAAAAAGAACTGCAGAAATCGATGAAAAATGAGGAGCTCATAAAACTTCTGAACATAGAGAAAAGTCTTGTTTTTTTTACAACATCCCTGCGATCCAATGAACTGATGATGGAACGGCTGCTGAAAACAGAACTGCTGAAACTGACCCCTGATGACAAAGACAAACTGGAAGATGTCCTGATTGACAACAAGCAGGCAATTGAAATGGCGAACATATACAGCAACATTCTCAGCGGAATGATGGATGCATTCGCATCAGTCATTTCAAACAATCTCAATGTTGTCATGAAAATTCTGACATCCATCACAATAATACTGATGATTCCAACGCTTATTTCCAGCATTTACGGAATGAACATTGATCTGCCGTTTCAGCACTCCTCCCATGCCTTTTACATTGTCACAGGAATTTCCTTCAGTCTGTCACTGCTCGGTGTCTGCATATTTATAAAAAACAAATGGTTTTAGCAGAAAGTTTTTCAAGATATGAAATATGACCGCAACAAAGTGCTTATCGAAACCCTGAAACGTCTGCTGAGAAGAGATGCAGGCCACCATCTGCGGAAGATTGTCAGCAAAACTCACGGCGCAGATTTGGCCAGGGTATTTCCCTCTCTTACGCTTCCCCATCAGACAAAACTTTACGGCCTGATGGAAAACACTGAGCAGAAAGGAATTCTGCTGAGTGAACTCATCACTGTTGATCAGGAGAACTTTCTGCCTTTTGTCCAAAGCCTGAACATGGAGGATCTTGCCGCGGTACTGGACGAAATGGCCGATGATGATGCCGCAGATATTCTTGGGAGCCTTCCCGAAGATTTGTCTGATGCCATTTTGCAAAAGATGAAAAAGGAAGAATCCGAACAGGTGGAGGAACTGCTCCGTTACGGGGATGACACAGCAGGCGGCATCATGGTTCCGGATTTCATTGCGCTGCGCGAGGACATGACCGCAGAAGAGGCCATAAAATCCATACAGAAAGAACATGCAGATACGGAAATGCCTTTTTATCTTTATGTTACAGATGAATACGGCAAACTGACCGGTGTGTCCTCCCTGCGCCAGCTTGTGGTGGTTTCTCCCCAAAAAACTCTGAAAGAATTCATGATTACAGATGTTTTTTCTGTGCGCACCAATACAGATCAGGAAGAAGTTGCCAAGCTGGTGGCCCGTTACGATTTTCTGGCCGTGCCTGTGGTGGATGATAACAACAAACTCGTGGGCATTGTCACAGTGGATGATGTCATTGACATCATGCGGGAGGAAGCCACCGAGGACATGCTGAAAATGGCGGGTGTGGGCACAGAATTCACAGAAACCAAATCGGTTTACAAAAGCACAAGAATCCGCCTGCCGTGGCTTTTTGTGAGCTGTCTGGGCGGCATCAGTGCCACAGTCATTATAGGAGGATTCACAGACACACTCTCAAAAGTGGCAGCACTCGCTGCTTTTATTCCGGTTATCTCCGGCATGGGCGGCAATATCGGAACCCAGTCTTCCACCATTGTGGTGCGGGGGCTTTCCACCGGTCATCTGAATGTAAGGGATATTCGCTCTGTGGTCATGAAAGAACTGAGCATTGGCCTTCTGCTGGGCATGATTTACGGTATCCTTATGGGCGGTGTGGCCTTTTATCAGTATGGGATGTACCGCCTGAGCGCGTCCGTATGTTCCGCTTTGCTCTGTTCCATGTCTGTGGCAGCCCTGGTGGGTTCCACCCTGCCCATGATTTTTGCCAGATTCAACATCGATCCTGCGGTTGCAACCGGACCCTTTGTCACCACTTCCATAGACATTGTAGCGGTTTTTCTTTACTTTCAGATAGCCGCGCTTTTTCTGGGATTATAGTATCAATGCCGTTTCCTTAAGGCTCCCCTCCCCTTACCCTTCCAGCGCCGGGGGAGGAGAATTTTTTACTTAACTGATGTTACGCAACCTTTCAAAAATCAGGCAGTTATTTTTTTCACGGTCATTCCGGCGCAAGCCGGAATCCAGTGATTTCAGTATATTCTGGATACCGGCTTTCGCCGGTATGACAGAAGTGCGTAACATCAGTTACTTAAGGAAACGGCATTGATTACAGTATTGACATTTCAGATTTGGGTGGCGGTTCAGATGGGAAATCTGAACAGGCAGCCGTGCCATAATGCTGCATGCTGCCGTTTCGGACAGAACCGGTGAAATTCCGTCTGTCCGGATCAGGAATCTCAGTACAAATAAAAACAGCATGTCATAAAAATGTCAACAGAACCCAACTCTTCATTCGCATTTACAATTCATCATTCACCATTATTCCAGGTCCACATCCTCCAGTTTTACGGAAAAGCGGCGGAGCATGAGATCATGGGTTTTGCAGTACTGTTTTGCTCCTTCAAAATTGTTGGGCTGGCTGCCGTTGAAGGAAACCAGCACCGTGGTAAACGGATGTTTTTCCCGCAGTTCATCCATGTCTTCAAAGGTTCCGAGGATGGGATAGCCCAGCAGTTTTTTGCCGGTTTTGAAGGTGTCATCATCAATGAAGCCAACGGGTCTGAGTCTGCGGAGTTTGTTGTTGAGGATTTCCCGCAGCAGAATTTCCCCGCCCCGGCCTGCGCCGTAAATCAGCACGCTTTCACCGGATGCGGTTTTGCGCTTGAGCATATCCAGTCCAATGCGGAAAGATCCCCGTGTGCCCAGCAGCAGACCGGTGGTCAGAAGCCAGTCAATGAGAAAAATGCCTTTGGAAAAATCCTGAAACCGGTAAATAAAGGTCACTGCCGCGACAGAAAAAAGGGTGGCCAGAAAAGAAGCCCTGACAATGACAAACACATCATCGGAACTCATGAATCCCCATATGCCCCGGTACATGTGCATAAGGAAAAAGGCAATGAACTTGCACGCAATAATGGCAGGAAGAGAATGGAGGAATATCCTGAAAAAGAAAATAAACTCATCCCCGCTGAAGCGAAGCCGGTAGGAAAGGTAATAGGAAAAGGACACCAGCCCGAAATCCAGAATGACCATCGCGATCTGTTTTTTGTAGGTCAGTTCCATGAGAATGGGCGTATAGGAATGATTCCGCAGCACGGAAAATTCCTTTTCCGGATATACCCGTATCTGGGCCATGTAAATGCCCATCAGCATCACAGCAAGGACAATGGGAATAATTACTGCGGGCGAGGTGAGGGTGTCGGTGGTGCTGACAAACCAGGCGCCGATTCCGGAGATAGCGCCCACGCCGTAAAGAAAAAGCACAGCCTCTTTTTCGCTGAATCCCACCAGCACCAGACGGTGGGAGGTGTGATCTCTGCCGCCCACAGAGGCTTTTCTGCCGCTCAGCAGCCGGATAAGGGTCACCAGAGTGGTATCCAGTATGGGAACCAGCAGGATCATCACCGGAACAGCAACAGATGCCAGACGGGGTGCCTCTCCCGAACCGGAATAATGGATGCCCAGCATGGAAAGAATGAATCCGATCAGCAGACTGCCGGAATCTCCCATGAAAATGGACGCGGGATTGAAATTGTACACCAGAAATCCGGCCAGCGCGCCGGCCAGCAGCAGCGCGGACACCATACCGCCTCCGGCTTCCCCTGAAAACAGGACAGCAAACCACAGGGCTGCAACCATTGCCACGCCTGTGCACAGTCCATCCATATTGTCAATCAGATTCAGCGCGTTGCTGATGCCCACAATCCAGACAATGGTGATTATGGTATCCAGTGTAAGGGAAACAAACCACTGGAGCCGGAAGCCCAGAAAGGCGAAAAGGGAAGCGATGAGTATCTGTCCCACCAGCTTGGTCTGGGGTTTGATGCGCAGAAAATCATCCACCAGTCCCAGAACAAAGGAAAGTGTCATGCCGATCCATATGGCCGCATCCACAGCCGGAGGTTTTCCTGATCCCGGTTCTGTGGTGAATTTGAGGAGAGAACCGAAATCTGCTGTGAAAAACAGAGGAACGGCAACACCGATGTATATGGCAATCCCTCCCATCATGGCCGTTGGCTTTTTATGCCAGCGATCCTTTACGGGACTGGCAATCCATCCTCTGCCCCGAGCAGTATATCTTACTGCGGGCGTGAGGATCAGGCATAAAAAAAATGAAAGGAAAACGATAAGATATTGCATAAAAATTTCAGTTGTCAGTTATCAGTGAACAGTTACCGGCTGACTGGGATGAAAACATTGACACCTGAATACTGATAACTGTTTACTGACCTCTGATTTATTCTGTCCACCGGACACGGGGACCGGGCCCTTTGCGCTCAGTCACTTCACCGATAAGGCGGGCATCCTCACCCATGGCGCGCAGACGTCCCAGCACATCCGGAATGGCCTCCTTTGGCACTACGGCTATCATGCCGATGCCGTTGTTGAAGGTCCGCCGCATTTCCGCTTCCGGCACATTGCCTTTTTTCCGGAGAAATTCAAAGATCGGGGGAATCACCCAACTGTCTTTGCGAATGAGCACATCGCAGGGCTGGGGGATGATGCGCACGATATTTTCATCAATTCCGCCGCCCGTAATATGGGCCAGCCCGTGGATGGGCAGATCCTTTATCAGTTTCAGAACCGTTTCCGTATAGATTCGGGTGGGGGTAATCAGTTCCTCACCCAGGGATTTGCCCAGTTCCGGCATATGAGCGGCAATATCAAGTTTCAGGAGATCAAAACAGATTTTCCGCACCAGGGAATACCCGTTGCTGTGAAGCCCTGAGGAGGGAATGCCGATCAGTCCATGTCCCACCCGGATTTCAGAACCGTCAATGATTTTGGCGTTATCGACCAGCCCCACAACAAAACCGGCCAGATCATATTCCCCTTCCTGATACAGGCCCGGCATTTCCGCGGTTTCCCCTCCGATCAGAGCGCAGTTGGCCAGCGTGCATCCTTCCCCGATTCCTTTGATGACATCGGCTGCAACACCGTCATCCAGTTTGCCTGTGGCAAAATAATCAAGAAAAAACAGAGGTTTTGCACCCTGAACCAGCACGTCGTTGACACACATGGCCACCAGATCGATTCCCACCGTGTCATGTCTGTTCATCATAAACGCTATTTTCAGTTTGGTTCCAACGCCATCCGTGGAACTGACCAGCACCGGCTGGGCAATATTGGCTGTATTGAGGGAATACAGGCCGCCGAACCCCCCGATATCGCCCATCACCCCATGCCGGGGCGTCCGTCTGGCAATATCTTTGATCCGGTCAACCAGTCTGTTGGCTTTGTCGATATCCACACCTGCGTCCGCATATGTCAGCGATTGGCTCATTATTGTGTCCTTGTTGTCGAATTTCATTCGCGAATTTCATGGAAAAATCATCAGATCGTACAGGGAAATGAAGAAATAAGTAAACCGGTTTACAGCAAAAGTCAAAACAATTTTTTTGACATTGTCCGTATCTTTGGGTAATAATGGTTTATCAGAAGAAATTCACAACAATTTTACTCAGGGAAATATGAGATAATTTAAAAAACAGACTCCCGTATTCCCGCGCGGGGCCGGGAAGTGTTTGGCAGTATCCTGAGGATTTCCAAAATCGTCAGAATCTCAGAATGGGAATTTTTTACATTTATTTAAGGAGCGGCAATGAAACAGATTCATGTGGCGGTGCTCGGATTTGGCACGGTGGGTTCCGGAGTGGCGAAGATTCTGCTGGAAAACAGGGAAATTCTCCGCGCCAGAACAGGAATTGATCTGAACCTGAAATATATGGCTGACATTGATACGGAAAAAGACAGGGGAATCCCACTGGGCAAAGGGGTGCTGATCAGTGATGCCCACAAAGCCATCCATGATCCGCAAGTGGATATTGTCGTGGAACTCATCGGCGGAAAAGGAATTGCCAAAACCCTTATCCTGGAGGCCATCTGTCAGGGAAAGCATGTGGTCACGGCCAACAAGGCCCTGATAGCCGCGCATGGCAATGAGATTGTGTCCGCAGCCCGGGAAAAAGGCGTGGATTTCGCGTATGAGGCCAGTGTGGGCGGATGCATGCCCATCATCAAATCCCTGCGGGAATCGCTGGTGGGCAACCGGATTTCTGCCATGACCGGCATCCTCAACGGTACCTGCAATTATATCCTGAGCAAAATCACTGAAGAAGGCTCCACATTTGCAGATGCGCTGAAAGGAGCCCAGAAAGAGGGTTTTGCCGAGGCAGATCCCACGCTGGATGTGGAGGGGTTTGACACCGCGCACAAACTGGCCATTCTCAGCGCGCTGGCCTATGGCATGAAGATCAACCTGGATGACATTTATGTGGAGGGAATCACGAAAATCACGCCCGATGACATTGCTTTTGCCAGAGAATTCGGATACAGGGTCAAGCTGCTGGCCATTGGCAAAAACAGGGGAAATGCGGTCGAGGCCCGGATTCATCCCACCATGATTCCTTTGTCCAATCCGCTTTCCAATGTCAGCGGAAGTCTGAATGCCGTGACCATTTCCGCAGATGCGGTCGGAGATATGATGCTGTACGGACACGGCGCGGGCATGATGCCCACAGGCAGCGCAGTGATAAGTGATATTGCGGATATTGCCCGAAACATTGTTTCCGGAGCCGGGCAGAGAATTCCGCACCTGTCCTGGCAGCCTGAATCTGTAAAGGAAATACCGATTCTGCCGGTGGATGAGATTGAAACCCATTACTATTTCCGCTTTGCAGCCGCAGACCAGCCCGGGGTATTGTCCAAAATCTCCGGCATTCTGGGAAAATACGGCATCAGCATATCTTCCGTGCACCAGAAAGGCAGAAAAAGCGAAGGCCCTGTTCCCATTGTCATGCTGACCCACAAGGCAAAGGAAGCGGATGTGAAAAAAGCCATGAAGGAAATCATGGAACTGGATGTTGTGCGCGCGGAACCCATGCTCATCCGCATAGAAGAAAATGAACAATAAACAGTGTTCAGTTATCAGTGAACAGTAATCAGTGAACAACTGATAACTCACCTTACGCAGCCTTTGCAAAAATCAGGAAGTTACGTTCTTTCACCGTCATTCCGGCGCAGGCCGGAATCCAGTAATTTCAAACTGTTCCGGATATCGGCTTTCGCCGGTATGACGACGGTGTGTAAGGTGAGCTGACAACTGACAACTGGCAACTGGCAACTGATAACTGTTTACTGATAACTGACAGAAAGGAAAACCATGTATATCATCTGTTCCGATTTGGAAGGAGTGTTTGTCCCGGAAATATGGATCAATGTGGCGGAAAAGACCGGCATAAAGGAACTCCGTCTGACCACGCGGGATATTTCAGATTATAACGTGCTGATGAAAAAGCGTCTGGCGATTCTCAAAGAGCACGGTCTGAAACTCAAAGACATCACCGATGTGATCGCGGCCATGAAGCCTCTGGATGGTGCTCTGGAGTTTATCAACTGGATGAGGGAGCGCACACAGATTATTGTTGTTTCCGATACCTATACTCAGTTTGCCGGGCCGCTGATGAAACAGCTTGGATGGCCGACATTGCTGTGCAATACGCTGGTCATTGGCCCGGACGGTTCTGTGGAGGATTACACCCTGCGCCAGAAGGACGGAAAACGCAAAGTGGCGCAGGCACTGAAAGGACTCAATTACCAAGTGATTGCCATGGGAGATTCCTACAATGACATTTCCATGCTGCGGGAGGCTGATCACGGATTCCTGTTTCGGCCCCCCCGGAATGTCATTGACGAGTTTCCCCAGTTTCCCGTGACACGGGAATATGCAGAACTCAAACCCATGATTGAAAAAATTCTGTCCGGGGAGTCCCGATAGCCATGCTGCGCCACAGAATCACCTACCGGGTCATTTACGGGGATACGGACAAAATGGGCGTGGTGTATCATGCCAATTATCTGCGCTGGTTTGAAATGGGACGCACTGAAACCTTCCGGCATCTGGGACTGGCCTACAGCGAGATTGAAAAAAAAGGCATTCTGCTGCCGGTTTCCGAAGTCTGGTGCAAATATCTTCATCCTGCCCGGTACGATGACATGCTCATCATTGAAACCGGTCTGGATGATGGGATAAAAGGCGGAATGAAGTTTGATTACAGCATCTTGCGTCAACAGGATCAAAAACCGCTGGTCAAAGGATATACAAAACATGCCTGCATCACGCCTGAAGGCAAAGTGGTGCGGCCTCCCCGTTTTTTGCAGGAACTGATTGCCGCACATTCCAGGGATACCGAGGCAGAGAAGCAAACCGGCTGATCTCTGCATCTGAATTTTGCAAAGAAAAAATTTGGTATAAATCAGATTCTGCCTGCTCAAACGGATGAAATCAGAAGTGTTTTAAACGGACTATAATCATATGCCAACAGATGTTTCCAAATTTGATCAGTGCCGCATGCTGGTGGCAGGCGATCTGATGATTGATGAATATGTATGGGGAAAAGTGGAGCGGATTTCTCCGGAAGCCCCTGTGCAGATTGTGGAAGTGGAGAAAGAGGAGTACACCCTGGGCGGCGCAGGCAATGTGGTGAACAACCTTGCCGTTCTGGGTGCGCAGGTTTCTGTGGCCGGTGTCATAGGCACAAAAACAGATGGGGATCGGGTGCTGGAGATGTTTGCCGGACTCCATGCCGACACCGGGGGCGTGATACGGGAATCCGAACGTCCCACCACCCGGAAGACCCGTGTCATTGCTGCCAGTCAGCATGTGCTGCGCATTGACAGGGAAACCCGGAGGCAAATTTCTGATGCCACATTTGAGCGGCTCAGCAGTTTTATCCAAAAAAAAATACCGGAATGCGATGCTGTGCTGATTTCTGATTACGGAAAGGGCCTGATGACCCGGCCTTTTCTGAAAAATCTGATTTCCCTTGCCCGAAAACACGGGAAAATTTCGATTGCTGATCCCAAAGGGCTTGATTTTTCAAAATATGCTGGTGTTTCTCTGCTCACGCCCAACAGAAAAGAGGCAGCTTTGGCATCAGGAATGGAAATCCGGAATCAGGCTGATCTGTTCCGTGCAGGCCGGAAACTGCTGGAAAGCACAGGCATACAGAATCTGCTGATTACCTGCGGCAAAGACGGGATGGTGCTGTTTGAGCCGGGACAGGAACCCCATGTCATCAAGGCCGAGGCCCGGCAGGTCTTTGATGTTTCCGGAGCCGGGGATACGGTGGTGTCGGTATTCGGACTTGCGGCAGCATCGGGTTTTTCCTTCCGGGACGCAGCCGCGCTTGCCAATACAGCAGCAGGCATTGTTGTGGGCAAGGTGGGAACGGCCACAGTCACCCGGAATGAACTGCTGGCGGCAATGGGAAAATCTTCTGATGAGATTCTGACAAAATATAAAAGTCTGAAGGAACTGACTGAGATTGCAAAAGATCTGAAACGGAAGAACAGGAAGGTGGTGCTGAGCAACGGATGTTTTGATCTGCTGCACGCGGGCCATATCCGGCTTTTTTCCGCGTCAAAGCAGATGGGCGATGTGCTGATTGTGGCCATTGATGATGATGCATCTGTCCGGCGCTTAAAAGGGGAAGGGCGTCCGGTCATCAGTGCAGGGGAAAGAGTGCGGATTCTCAGCGCGCTGGACAGTGTGGATTATGTCACTGTGTTTTCTTGCGGACAGCTCAGCACTGTGATTGAAACCATTTGTCCTGACATCCTGACCAAAGGAAGCAATTATGCTCCCCATGAGGTCATCGGAAATGAACTGGTGGAAAAACTCGGCGGCAGGGTGGTGCTGATTCCTGTAAAGGAAAATATTTCATCTTCAGATATTATCAACGGCATCAAAGGGCGCTGAGAAGGTGCAGGAAAACCTCATCTTGCTCAAAAAGCAAAGAAACATTGTGAATTTTTGTGCCTTTGCGGCAGAAAAGCAGCCGCAAGGACGCGAATGCTCAAAAAGAGCGGGGACTTTTCAAACTGCAAAAGTCCGGCACAGGGAGTATAAATGAACAGTTTTATCAACCGCTTTGTTCCGGACAGATTTCAGGATAACCCTGATCTGGAGAGGCGATGCCGGTATTTTGTCATTTACGCCTTCCTGTCTCCCCTGTTCTTTGTTCCCAATGCTGTCAAATGGTATCAGATGGGGCATCCAACGCTTGGCACCAGCATGATGGGCGTGATGATCATTGCCCTGATTTCTCCTGTTCTGATCCGTGTGACCGGCTCCCTGATTTTTTCCGCGAATCTGAGTTTTGCAGCCCTTGCCTGGCATTTCATTTTTCTGCCCTGCCTGACAGGAGGGCTTGCCTCCACTTCGCTGGCCTGGAATATGGTGGTTCCGGTGTTTGCTGTCACCTTTGTGGGCATCCGGAGTTCCCTTTTCTGGGCAGCCTTCATGGTCACGGAGATTGCCGTGCTGTACTGGCTGAAAGTCAGAGGGTATGACTTTCCCGTGATTCCTCTGACATCCTCGCAGTTGGTGAAGATACAGGCCGCAAACATCATCGGCCCCCTGCTGTCCATGAGTCTTGTTCTGTATTTTGTGGAAAAAGGTCATAACACAATGACAGAGGCTCTGAAAAAGGCATTGAGGGACAGGGAGCAGGCAATGCAGGATTTGGAGAAAAGCAAATCTGATATGGAACACATGACCGCGCAGCTTGAACAGGTGGTTTCCCGTGTCCAAAGCCATACGGAATATCTCATTCATGACGCGCTGAAGCAAATGGGCGGACATACCCTGCAGAACGTTGTACAGGCAAAAAGTTCCAAAACTGTCATGGGGGAATCGCAGCAGGTGATTGCGCAGGCCGGGACAGTCATGAAAGAACTTGCCGAATCCATGAGCGACATTTCTGCATCCAGCCGGGAGACCGTTCAGATTGTGAAAAATATCAATGCCATTGCCTTTCAGACCAATCTGCTGGCTCTCAATGCGGCCATTGAGGCCGCAAAGGCCGGAGAAGCGGGCGCGGGCTTTTCCGTGGTGGCCTCTGAGGTGAAGCATCTGGCCCGGCAGGTGACCGATGCAGCCCGGAATACGGAAAATCTGATTGAAGACACCATAGGAAAAATCCGCAAAGGAGCAGAACTGACAGACGGAGCGGAAAAATCCTTTGCCCAACTCTCGGACAATATCCGGAAAGTCGCTGATCTGGTTTCCGGCATTGCGGAAGCATCAGAAAAGCAGTCAGAAATGATAGAAAAAATCAGCACCACCATTACGGAAACGGATCGCATTCTGCAAAACAGATGAGGAAAGGAGGCGTTTATGCACATCAGAACATCGGATCAGCCGAAACTGCATATGGGATTCGGGGGCTGTACCTGCAACTGGGGGCTTCATATCTGCGGTCTGTATGAAACTGAGGCAGAACGGGATGAAATCATTTTCGGTTTTCTTCATCAGGGCGACCGGGACGGTGATTTGCAGCTTTACTGCCCCTGCGAACAGAGTGCAGACGGTTTCAGACACCAGTATGCCCGGCGCTTTCCCGATTGCGCTGAACACACGGATGACATGGATATGTTTCAGATTTACTCTGCCAGAGATTTGTATTATCCCGACGGTGTTTTCTCTCCCTGGGCAATGGACGAGGGACTGGATTATTTCTATATCCAAAGCCAGCGAAAAGGGCCGCGCAATATCCGGGCCACAGCCGAAATGGTGTGGGCTTTGGAGGCCATTCCCGGTGCGGAGCATCTCATGGTCTATGAATCCCGGCTCAATTATTTCATTCCTTCCAAACCCTGGATCAGCATCTGCCTGTACAATGTGACGAAATTTTCCGGCGCGGTTATCATGGATGTGCTTCGCACCCATCCCTATACCATCAGCGGCGGTGTGATTACGGAAAATCCCTATTATCAGAATCCGGATGAGTGGCTGTCCGGAAACGCCCCGCAGTTTCTCAGACGGGGATAATACGCAGAAATGGTGGGCAGTTCCCGAAAATTACCCCAAAAAAGCACCGCATTTTCAGACAGGACACAGCATTTTATCTGTGTGCTCCTGTCATCCAGCGGGGAGACTTTTGACAGATATTGGGAATATTCATGAATTTCAATCATATCGCTCATGATCTTTTCCTGCTGATGCTCAACCTGACCCAGCTCAGGGACCCGGATCGGATTCGCCGGGTTTTTCTCGAAGCCCTTAACTCTCTTTGGGACAGCGTCACCCTGCGCTTTCTGTCTGAAAATGAAAAACCGGACGGAGAGATTGTGGAGGTAAAAAGCCTGCGTCATTCCTTTGGCCGTGTCTGCATCCGGGGCAGGATGGATGATCTGCCGCCGGAAAACCGATCCCTGCTGCGAAATGCCATCCGCATGCTTGCCGTGATTCTGGAAAACCGTATGCAGGCCGATCTGCTTTCGGATGAGAAACTGATGCTGGAATCCCTGGTCAGGGAGCGCACAGTGCAACTGGAGCAGGCCAATGCGGAACTGAGGCGGGAAATCGCGGAACGTATCCATGCAGAAAAATATCTTGACAATATTCTCAACTCATCCCCCTCAGCCATCATCGGGCTGGACGCGGAGGGAAGAATCCGGACATTCAATCCTGCTGCCGAGGCGCTGTCCGGCATTCCCGCGAATCAGGCCCGCGGCCGCTTTTTTTCAGACATACTGCCTGAATATGCTGCGTATGTGTCAGATATCCGGGAGTTTGTGAAAAAGGGGAAAAGCTTTTCCCGCGCGCGCATCCCCAAACCCGGCAGGGGGATTGCCGTGTATCGGGATTTCCATATGTATCCGCTTGGTTCCGAAACCTTTGAGGGTGCGGTCATCCGGATTGATGATGCAAGTGAAAGAGTCCGGTTTGAGGAAATGATGGTGCAAACCGAAAAAATGATGTCGGTGGGCGGACTGGCAGCGGGCATGGCTCATGAGATCAACAATCCCCTGGGCGGAATTCTGCAAAGTGTTCAGAACATCTTCCGCAGGATTGCACCGGAGCTTCCTGCCAATCAGGAGACAGCGGAAAAATACGGAACGGATCTGAAAACCATCTGTTCCTATCTGAAGGATCGCCGGATCCTGCAGTTTCTGCAGGGAATCCGGGAATCCGGGGAACGGGCTGCGGGCATTGTCTCAAATATGCTCAATTTCAGCAGGCGCAGTGAATCCCGCATGGCTCCTGCCAATCCAGCGGAACTGGTGAACAGGGCTGTGGAACTGGCAGGCCATGATTATGATCTTAAGAAAAGATATGATTTCCGGCAGATTGAGATTGTCCGGGATTACGCGCCTGATCTTCCCCGGCTTCCCTGCACGGAAACTGAAATTGAGCAGGTGATCCTGAACCTGCTCCGAAATGCCGCGCAGTCAATGGCCGAAAAGAAATATCAGTCGGAAAAACCCTGTATCCGTCTGATTCTGCGGCAGGAAGGCCAGAATCTCCTGCTGGTGGTGGAGGATAACGGGCCGGGTATGGATGAACATACCCGGAAACGGATTTTTGAGCCTTTTTTTACCACCAGGGAAGTGGGAACCGGGACAGGGCTGGGGCTTTCCGTGTCTTATTTTATCATTGCCAGCAATCACCGGGGAACCATGCACGCGGAATCAGTTCCGGGACGGGGAACCCGTTTTGTGATACACCTGCCGCTTGACAGAGAATAACCGGCTGATGTTGCGCAGCAGGGTCATACCGGCGAAAGCCGGTATCCGGAACTGGCTGAAAATACTGGATTCCGGCTTATGCCGGTATGACAGTCAGGGAGAGTGAACTGCTGATTTCTTTCAGAGCTGCGCAACAGCAGAAAAATAAGGGAGCGTTCCTTTTTTTTGCAGTTAAATCAAGGGGGAATTCCCTGCTTATGCTGAACGCCCGTTACTGTCAGAACCGTTGAGAGGCATCACTTTTTCCAGTATCACCTTTGTCACCAGATAGGTGGGTCTGACCCCTTCCGCTCCCATTTCCCCTGCTGCAAGGGTCTGACCGCTGACAATGGGATTGTCAGAGGCATAATAGGCATAGCGCACCTTCACATCTTTGGGAATATGCTCTTTGATGATGGCTGCACTGATGGCCCGCTGGTAATGTCCCCCTTCCATTTCCAGCCCAACCGTGTTCCAGCTTTTCTGAAACCGTTCCAGCATGTCCCTGTTCTGCAAAGAGGTTCCCAGCACAGTGATAATCGGGCCGGTGAAAATGTTAATGCCCTCCACTGTGCCGAAATCCTTTTCCTCCAGATCATTTTCAAACAGGTAATTGTCGGAAGTGCCTTCAATGACATGCGCGGTGCCCAGCATGATATCCCCTTTTTTGCCAGGCAGAATACCGGCTTTTCCCATGACAGAGATGGACCGGACATTCATCAGGGATTGCGGATTATCTTCATTGTAAGGATTGAGCAGATTGTCCATGACCTCAAAAGCCTGGGTCCCGAATGCGTAATCCATGACCAGAATCACGGGCTTTTCCCCTTCCGGGATGTGTATGGCCAGTTCATGATGAAAATTCACGCCTTCCAGCAGGGCAGTGTCAATGATCTGACAGTCAATGTGGGTTCCGGAGCGATCCGGCAGTTCATGCATGCCGTGCTCCCGTGCAAAATGGAACACCACCTCCCTGCGTTCCCGGATGAGAGAAATCAGATCAAACAGATTCATGTCAGATTCTCCCCGGCGATCCGCTTTGACTGCCGCATATCCGTAAAGCAGATTGACCACACTGTGCAGATTCGCACTGACAATGTGCAGAGGACGTCTGTCCAGATCCAGACACAGCAGTTTCTCTTTTATGTCATATGCCCATTTGATCCCGTATTTCTGATGTCCGATAATGTTCATCAGCGAGGGAGTGAGATAAATGACAATGGAATTGTCATGGGATTCCCTTTCCTCATCAATGCGCTTGCCCAGATAATAAATCAGGGAAAACAGCCCATTGTTGCTGCTGTTCAGGGTTCTGCTTTTTTCAAAATGGGTGTAGGTTTCCCGTGTCTGCTGATAGGGTCGGCCCAGAATCAGGCTCAGATTCCATACAGCCTGCCCCAGTTCCTGTTCGCTGAGACCCTCTTTTTTCTGCACGGTTTTTTCCAGTTCCCTCCATTCCGCTGTGATGTTTCCGGATTCATAGCGCATCCGGCTTTGGATTTTTCCGGCCTCGATATTGAGAAAGGTCAGATGGGTCAGAATGTCATAAATTTCTGTCAAACCCCGTGTAATGGTGAAACACATTTCTTTGGGGCTGATGCGGTAACAGGTTCTTCTTCTTTTGAAAGGCTCAATTCTTTCAAACACATTGTCACAGAAGTCTTCCTCCTCTGTCAGAACAATGCGGGAGCATTCCTCAATTCCCCTGGGCAGTCTGTCCATGACATATTCCAGTCCCTTGAGTTCCACCACACGGGGATCACTCATGCTGCCGTAGATTTCCGGACTCAGGCTGATCATGTGTTCAGCCAGAGACTGCCCCAGTTTTCCCGATGGCCGGTAATATCCTCTCAATGCCAGCGCATTGGCAATGGTGCGGAAGGACTGCACAGCCAGTCTGGCTTTCTGAGCGCGGGTCAGATCCTGCATATTTTTCTCCTTTGCTGAGAACTGTCAGAGGAACAGGTTCAGTCTGAAAATACTGCCCGGCACACTCGGCAGGCAGCGCTCAGGGATTTGGAAATTGCTGATGTACCGGTTTTGAGGTTTCAGTGTTCAGGTTTCCGTGTCTGTTTCCTGAAACCTGACACCCGGCATCTGAACCATCCGGTATTTTAAGAACTTCCTCTTCCCTTATGTATAATTCATGGCTTCCACCGGTTTCAGTTTCCGCACCTTCAGTGCGGGCCACAGGGCAGCCCAGAAAGTGATAAAAAACACCAGCATGGGACCAATGGAGGCCGAAAGAAAGGTCAGTTTGGGATACATGATGTCCGGAATGCCGTACTGTGCCAGAAGTTCGGATGCTTCACCAAAATCAATGCCATGAGACTGATACCAAAGGGTGATCATGACTCCCAGAATCATGCCTGAGGCAATGCCGATAAGGGTCATGCACAGGGATTCCATCAGCAGCAGGCGGGTCAGGCGTCCGCGGGCTGTTCCCAAAGCCATGAGCACGCCAAATTCACGGGTTCTTTCAAAAATGGCAATGAGAAAGGTGTTCATGATGCTGAATGCCACCACAATAATCAGAAAAACATAAAAAATAATGCCGAAACTCAAATCCAGCTTGATGCTCTGCACCAGACCGGGCATCAGTTCCTTCCAGTCCAGAACCGAGAGATTGTGATCCGCAGTTTGCAGAGTCTTTCTTATGCGTTCCGTCACAGCAGGAACATCTCCCTGAAAACGGGTCAGTCCCACCACCCGGTGAACAGATGATCCCATTTCATAGACTTCCTGAAAACAGGACAGGGGGATATAAAGCACATTGCGATCAAATTCATCCTGGCCGGATTTGAAAATCCCTTTTACCGTAAGCACTGTGGCTGCCACAGAACCTTCCCTGCCCTGTCCCAGCACTGTGATCGGGCCTCCGATCCCAACTCTGAGATTTTTTGCCAGAATTTCTCCGATCAAAGCCTGATTCTCATCTCCGGGAGACAGAAATTCACCCTGCCGGATCAGTTTTCCGATGGTGGAAACCGCTGTTTCCCTGAGCGGATCAATGCCTGTGACCATCACGCCGCAAGTCCGCTCCTCTGAAGAGGCCAGAGAGAAACTTTCAGCCCGGAAGGTAAAGGCCGTGACGGATTCGATGCTGTCCAGTATCCGGCCAATGGATTCGGGGTCTGGAACAGTATAGCGGATTTCCTGTTTTTCCCTGTATTCTTTTGCCTGCACCTGGAAAAATCCGGTACAGGCTTTCACTGCCGAGCTGATCATGGTCTCGTAAGTCCCGAACTGAAAGGAGAGCATGAAAATCAGCAAAGCCACGGCAAAGGCAATGGCTGAAATGGTGAGAAGAGATCGTCTTGGGTTCCGCCAGATATTGCGCCAGGCCATTGCAAAATCCATCCGGCTGAACGAAGCGTACTTGCCCGTTACATTCATTTTCAATTTCATTTCCCTGTCCAACATCAGAATTTCTCATGCGCTTTCTGCAGAATGTCAGACACGGGGCCAAGCTGCTGAATTTCTGCTGGTTCATAATAAAAAAATATACATTGTTCAGGTTGAATTGTCAACTGTGCCGCTCCTGGCAGTCTGTCAACAAAATTCTTCATATTTTCCGGGGCAGCGGTTCAATGCCATTGCGTCAAGAAAAAAAGAGTGCCAAACTGAAAGTTTTGCATAACAATCTTCAGTGATTCGAGTATTCCAAACTTTCAGTTTGGGACTCTGGATGAAGCATTTTCCGCTTAACATAACGGCATTGGGGCAGCGGTTCCGATCCTCCAGAGGCTGGGAGGTTAAGTTCTGTGTACCGGAACAGGTGCAAAAGGATTTCAGTACAGGGAGATAAGTAAGTCACCATAAATTTTTGGGTATAAACTTTTCTGAAAAACCGGATTTTTCCGGAAAAATCCGGTTTTTTATATCTGAAAACTTTCGGTTGGGCACTTACATCTCTGCCGGAACCGGTTGCAGTGCCAATGTGCTGCGCCTGCAGCACATTCGGGTTTGACATGCACCTTTTTTCAGGGTATGAGTGCCCACTGCATCTGAAAAAAAGCTGGTATTCCATGATGCTGCAGAAACCGTCAGATATGGCACATAATCGGGAGATTGTCACAAAAAATCTGGACAGTGGTTCAATCGTGACTGACAGTATCCGGGTACGGACAGATGCAAAAACTTTGTGTTCCCGATGGAAAAACTCCGGGAGTCTGTGAGTGACAAGAATTTTCTCCTCATTTTTAAGAAAATATGAACTTGAAAACATGCTGAGATTTGAAAACAAAATGATACACTGTTATACCAATGTGGATACCGGAGAAATCCGGAAATTCGGAAAGATTGCGCACAGGTGGTGGGACAGAAACGGGGAATGCAAACCCCTGCATGACATCAATCCCCTGCGGATGGAATACATTCAAACCTGTGTGAAGGTAAAAGGCTGTGCCGTGCTGGACGCAGGCTGCGGCGGCGGGATTCTCAGTGAATCCCTGGCAGAAGCAGGCGCTAATGTCACAGGAATTGACATGGGAGAAGAAGCCTTGGGCGCAGCACAGGAACATCTGCAAATCAGGGGATTTGAAATCATCTACCTCCAAACCACCATAGAAGAAATGGCGGCTCAACGACCGGAATCCTTTGACATCATCACCTGCATGGAACTGCTGGAGCATGTGCCGAGCCCCCGGTCTGTGGTTGCCGCTTGCAAAACCCTGCTCAAACCCGGAGGCCATGTCATTTTTGCCACACTGAACCGCAATTTCAAATCCTTTGTCTTCGCAATTATCGGTGCGGAATACATTCTGCGTCTGCTTCCTGCCGGAACCCATCGCCATTCCAAGTTCATCAAACCATCGGAACTTGCGGCATGGGCACAGGATGAGAATTTGTCCGTTGCAGACACAGCCGGACTGCAATACAACCCCTTTACCCGGAGATATTTTCTCAGCCGGAACACAGATGTGAATTATTTCATGCACCTGCGGAAACCTCTCTGAATTTTCCCCCGGATATTCCCTTATTTTCAAAAACAGGATAATCAGAAACCATGCAAAATGCCCTTGTCTATGTCATTTTTGTTATCACCTATGTTCTCATTGCATCCCGGCGCCTTGCCCTGCTGCCCATTGGCAGACCGGCCGGAGCTCTGTTCGGAGCCACTCTTATGGTCGCGGCAGGTGCGCTTACACCGGAGCAAAGTTATCAGGCCATTGATCACAGCACCATTCTCCTGCTGTTTTCCATGATGATTCTTTCCATTTATCTGGAACGGGCCGGATTTTTCCTTCTCACGGCCCGGAAAATGGGGAAACTCTGCGGCACCCCATGGAAAATGCTGATGGCTGTGGTGCTGATCTCCGGTTTTCTGTCCGCGTTTCTGATGAATGACACCATCTGCATCTTCATGACACCCGTTGTGGTGAGCATCTGCCGGACATACGGGCTGCCCTTCGGGCCTTTTCTCATTGCGCTCGCGACTTCCGCAAATATTGGCAGCGCGGCCAGTCTGGTGGGAAATCCCCAGAACATGATCATCGGCAGCCTCAGCGGTTTCCATTTTGGCAGATTCCTTCTCTTTGCCGCACCTCCGGCTCTGCTGGGACTGGGGATCAATATGGTGCTGCTGCGCCTGATCTACCGCAAAGAGATTCCTGCCGCGTTTGCCTCCCTGCCTGACCCGGAGGAAAACGGAAACGGCAACGGAAAAATGCACCTGGCTTTGGCAACTGTGCTGTGCGTAATCGCGGGTTTCTTTGCCGGATGGCATCTGGCCTATACATCTCTGGCCGGAGTGATGTTTCTGATTATCGCGGACCGGGAGGAACCATCAGAAATTTTTGCCCGGATTGACTGGTCCATTCTGGTGTTTTTCTGCTGTCTGTTCATTGTGGTGCAGGGACTCAATCTGACCGGCATTGTGGAAAAGGCATGGACAGCCAGCGAATCATGGCTCCGCTTTTCCCGTCCGGACGGACTTTTTTTCTTCACCGCGCTGATGACTGCGGGCTCAAACATTGTTTCCAACGTGCCGATGGTCATGCTTACCGGCCCTTTGATCGGCAATCTGGGCCCGGCTGAGGCCGGATGGGTGCTGCTGGCTTTCATCACAACCGTGGCAGGCAATTTTACCCTGATCGGATCCGTGGCAAACATCATCGTGGCTGAGGGCGCAAAAAAATATTACACTCTGGATTTTTTTGAATATCTGCGCTTCGGACTGATTTCCACCATAGCAGTTCTGACTGCGGGCGCGGGGCTGATTTGGCTGATGATGATATAATCAGCCTGAGACAGACTTGTTTAAGCAATCAGGCGATTTCCAAATATGGAAAGCGAATTTTATAACCTCCTGTCACTCCGGCGAAAGCCGGAGTCAGGAATAAGCTGAAAATACCGGATTCCGGCTTTGGCCGGAATGACGGGCCAGAAACACAGCTTCCTCACTTTTGGAAGAGCTGGGCAAGGTCAGTCAGTCATATAAAATTACACAGGCATGTTTTATCAGAAAACTGAGGTTTTTATGAGAGACAAGTCTCATAAAATCATTGATCGGCTAAAGATTTTTTTTCTCAAAAAATATGAACAGTCCGACACCGGAAACAACAAAAACAGGAATAACAAACCAGTGATTTACACCCAACACTCCCGGCAATGTAATCTTGCCAAGGTCTCCCCAGATCAGCAGGGTTTTTTTCATCAAAGGATAGGCCTCCGCATACAAAGCCGCTCCGGCAAGCATTCCGAGAACACCCCACAGACCGTCCCAACGGCCTTCACCAATGGCACCGATGGATGTGCCTGGGCAGTAGCCCAACAGCCCCCATCCAATTCCGAAAATCAATCCGCCTGCAATTGTGGCTCCGATAATTGTCGGTTTAATTGACAATTTAACAAGGCCGAGATCATAAAGCAGATAAATTCCCACAGTGCCGACAAAGATGGCAGTCAGCATGAATTTTACTATCGTCATATCCATAAAGCGCAGCGCCCCGATTTGTTTGTCATATCGCAAAACCTGTCCGCGCTGCAGAAAAAAACCGAAAAGAATGCCGGTGACAAGCCCGTAAAAAAGCTGGTTCATTGTCTTTTGCCTCCCATATAAAGAAGATTCGCGCTGATCATGCCGCCGATAAAAAAACAGAACAGTGCAATAAAGCCGCTTACAGCAAGCTGAACCAGCCCGCTCAGACCGTGACCGGATGGTCAGCCATCGGCAAGGCGGGCGCCGAACATCGCCACAGTTCCGCCGATAAACGCAACAACAGCCCGCAAGATGACATTCTGTCCGAATTTTCCCTGCCACATGTCGGGAACAGCCTGTGCTTTGAATGTTCCGGACATCCAGGCAGCGATCAGGGAACCAAACAGAACACCAATTACAAACATCCACTGCCAATCAATTTTGGGGGTTGTTTTTATGAAATATTCTATTTGTGAAACACGTTCAGCACTGAAAATTTTTTCAATCAGTCCGGCGGATCTCACAAATGAAGTGGAAGCGCCCAAATAGTTGCCGGAAATCCAAGCCGAAAACACCAGAACAAGCCCCGCACATGCTCCTGCGGCATACGGACTCCAATACTTTTGATTTCTCAAATCTTTCATATGTTATCCTCCTTGTCAGAAGTTATGTCGCAAGTTGGGTCAGTTAATTTTATGCAATTTGACAAAGTTATGGTTATAATAAACAACATTTTAAAATGACTGCCTGAAATTGATATATCATTTGGTTATAAGTGTCGCTGTGGGGATAACGGCGAACTCAGCAGCAGCCAGGGCAAAAAAATTATCAATTCAGCACGGCCGCCCCGCCCTGGCTGTCTGCTGGAGTGACTGGTTAGCGCAAAAATACTTTTAAAAGTCAGTGATACTGCTGCTTACGCACTGAATATGAGTCTTTTAGCCTATTCATGAATTCAGCGTCATTATCATAATGTGCTTTTGGCATCTTTGGCATGACCTCATCAATATAACAATCTTCACATAATATCTTTGTATGGAGCATTTTCGTATCTCCATCTGGAATCGTTTGTTTACATTTTATGCAAATTTGCATTATTCCCTTTCAATACGGGTTTTTAAAAAGCACTCAATGGCATTGCGCTAACGGCGGATCAGCGGCGAAGGCGGCTACGCTGCATCCGCAGTTTGTGAGGCGCTTCACGCCGAACATCTTTCCGGTTGACGCCGGGTTATGAGGCTTTTTTCCCGCTGCAGTGGACAGATTTCAGTTTCATCACTCCGCCCAATGAGTGCGGGATCAGCCACATTTTTCATCGCACTGTCCGGTGGTTACGGTCGAGCACACCGCCTCGGAAACAGTCTCACTTCTTTCGGCAAAAATCAAATGAGTATATATCTTTTGTATATTTCATTCATTACATCATAAAAAGATCTATCAGGAAACATCCGGTTTACATATTCTTTCATGACTTGAAACTGCCTCGCGACCTTTATTTCAAATCTTTGTTTTCTTGAGTTGCTGTCAGAAAAATCAGTATCCCATTTTAGGGGATCTGAAACGCCCGCCATACACCATTTAAATTCCGGGCAGGCACTGTAGATTTTTAGAAGTGCATGAAAATCTTCCATTCCGGCCAACAATGCTTTTCCTGTATTATTGACAGATTTGTCAATGGTAACAGTTTCACCAGTTCCATTACATATTTTATCAAATAAACCTATTTTTTTTAATGTTTCGATTTTCCAGATAGCACCAGTATTTTGAATCATATTCCATTGTGTTTTTTCCCACCATCTTTCTCTCAAAAATCCTAACGCATCAAGGTTCATCTCATTTGCCAGAAACAATCCCTTTTCAATTTTTCCTTTATCCAGAATAAGTTCCGGTGACCAGCACATAACCCATGTAAAATTATTGTCTTCGGCTATCTTAATTCCCTCATTTAAGGCTGTTGCGCTTCCTGGATTAAGCCCCCAGCTCCTGCAGATATGGCAAATAATAATTTGGTTATCAACTTCCTGCTTAAAGTGCTGAATTACTGCATTGTAGGTCGGTGTGAGTCCCTGATCATTCACTTTTTCGCTGTGTTCGCTGTCTGGATCACCGTTGGAAATGATGATAATTTTTTTGACACATTCAGATCCGAGGACATTTTTAATACGATCGGCAACATTTATTTCAAAATAAGACTTATTAAAGCTGAGTTCATCAGCCCCGGTTTGAAAACTTCTAAGTACAATTGCTAAAGAATTTTTATTTGTCATTTGAATAACCCTCCCAAGTTTGGTAATTATTTCCGATTTGCAGACTGTAAAATTTAAGTATTTGAAATCATTAAATCGGAATATTCTGTCCGGATTTTATAACTTTTTGAAATTATTCAGTTCAAAGTTTTTATACCGAACTGTTGATAATGATTCATCGGATAAAACTACCGTCTCTGGCGATGGTTATGAGACTGAAATTCCTTTTAGGGACTCGGAACTTCCCAATATACCGTTTTTGATTAAAGATTAACTTTATCCATAAAGGACAGCTTTTTTATAAACGGTATATCAGCATTTTCCATGTCCCTTAAAAGCCACCGTCTCTGGCGATGGCAGTTTACTCCGGTTCCGCCGCTGCGGATGAAATATCATTTTCCGGCAACGGATTCCGCAGCCGCACGGATGCTTTTTCTGTGCGCTGAGCGGACACTTTTCAGATCAGAAAGGATGCGGAACAGAGATCCACACTTCCGTTTATACCGGAGGATTCCGCAAACGTCTTTATTTATAATGATAATATTAATCATAACATAGTGCTAACCGGCGCTGCGATAGGATCGTCCGCTTGAGCGATTTGTTAGCCTGTCCTTATCAACCCAAAATAATCGTTTTATGTAAATAACTTGCTATAGCGAAAATACTACAGTTCTGCACCATACTTTTCAAGATATTTCATTCCATAGTGAAATGAGCCTACAGCTTCAAGCGTAAGTCCATATTTTTTGACATTTGACATTAATTTAGTTGGTGGAACAACAACATGAGCTGATCTCAACCATTTATCACGCTCAATTTCTTCCCAACCATTTAATTCCTTGATAACGTCGGTTGCTTGTTTTCGTTTTTTCCGCAAAGAGTCGCGGGAAAGGCGAGTTACACCAGCAAAAAATATCTGTGGCTTTCCTCCTCTTGAGAATTCTCGGCACAACGCTATTGGCCTATGATCGAAAATATCCTCTTCTGTTAAACCAACTTCCTCTTCAAATTCCGATAACATATGTTTTAAAAAAAAGTTGCTAAAGGTGAGACCTTTATTAATATCTGGCCACTTTGCTATACCTGATGCTGTGCAATGAAGACCTCCTGGGAACACACCAATTTTCTTAGTGCGTTTAACCAAATAAGGGATCCATTGTCCATTTTCTTTATAAAAAAGTAAGCTGGCAATTCCAACTGTATTCGCAAGACGCTTGTCAGATAATTCTGGAAGACAAGTCCCATACTCACCCGATAGCAGAGTCCTAAGGGTTGTTCTATTATTATATTGAACAGATTCTGGAAGGTGCCAGTCTAAAATTAAATTGGACTTTGCTTGGCTATGGTAATCTGCCCTCTGGACTTTCATAGAGATTTTGCGTCCTTCTGTTTGAATATCGAAAAGTCTAATTGATGGCTCGTTTCCAATAATTCTACCTGAGTTTTGAAGTGCAACAAAACCGCCAGACTGAAGTGTACTCCAAACACCTCTGCCCTCACTTATTTGGAAATTTGTCTTCGTTTTACTGATTTTAACTTGGTTATCAATTTCCTCAATTTTTTCACACGGAATACTTAGCCAATTGAAAATTTCTGAATAAGGGATGCCGTTTGCAATAGGATGTTCAGAAGTGTAAGTGTCTAATAAAAAGGCAGGATCATAGTTTAGAAACTCATCATTTTTCTTGACTGCAATAAATTTTTTGATGTTAGGATATAAGGCTTTTACTAATTCACATACATAATTAAATGACTTAATAGCCTTCATAACTGATAGGATATCAAACATTTTTTCTCCTCCCTATGATCCAATTATTTCCAGTTATAAATTATCAACTGATGTTACGCCGCTTCGTCACTCCGGCGAAAGCCGGAGTCCATAACACTTTGAAAAAAATGGATTCCTGCTTTTGCAGGAATGACGGGAGAGGGAGCTTTTCCGGTCATACCTGCGAAAGCCTGTATCCGCAACTCATTAATATTACCGGATTCCGGCTTTCGCCGGAATGACGGTGAAAAGGGCGGCGTAACATCAGTTATCAATAAACTCTAACTTTATAGTTCAACAGAAAGGCTAACGGGCAGCGGATCAGCGGCGGGGGATGCGGCAAACGAAGTTTGGCGCAGACCGGGTACGCCGCATCCGCAGGTTGTGGGACGCTTCACGCCGAACATCCAGCGGATGAAATCCGCCGCCCGTTGCCGAGGGCGCGAAGCGCCCTCGACAACCAGTTGTTATACAGATCAGGATAACCATATTGTTTTGATCCAAAAATATACGCCAGAAATTTTTACCATATATCAGAACAGGAGTCAACAGTATGTGCTTATTCCGGTTCAGAAAAAAACATATTTTTAAAAATTGAATTTAATATCTTGAAATATAAAAATATTTTTTATTTATCATCAGTCTTAAAAAACATGATGTTTTTTTTTCGCTGTAATATTTTTTCTGACCTTTTTCCGGACGCTGAACCGGCTGTTCTGTTGCATCAAATATTAATATCTCACCTTACGCAATTCCGTCATACCGGCGAAAGCCGGTAACCAGAACATCCTGAAAATAATGGATTCCGGCTTTTGCCGGAATGACAGCGAAAGCAGGCAGGTTTCTGATTTTTGAAATGGGTGCGCAGAATGAGTTAAGATATTCGGCCTTTTTTGAGTTATTTCTTTCTTTTTTCTCAACATGCAAAAACCTTGCTGCAATTTTTTCAATCCTCTCAACTGAACAAATTGCAGTTGTCTCATGGGAATCAAAGAGATAACCCAAAAACTCGCAAGTCATACCGATTCCCCATTGAAAAGATACCTCCAGGCAGGCAAAAAGAAGTTTTCGTGTGTTCAAAAATCCGGTTTTTATACATAAAAACTTTCGGTTGGACACTGATGCTGCACCTCATCGTCATACCGGCGAAAGCCGGTATCCGGAACAGTTGATATTATTGGACTCCAACTTTCGTCGGATTGACCAGATTTCTGATTTTTTACAGGGTCATAAATTTTGAGATTTGTCTGAAAAAAATTAATCTAACCGGCAGGGAGCGCTGTTCCCCCCCAGACCCGAAACCCGGGCAATCCATCAGAATTTCAGTTCAGATACTGAAAACTGCTTGACACAAAAACCGTTATTGTATATTATAAAAAAACTGTAAAGTACGGCACAGGCCCGCCCATTGGAGATAATGTCTATTAAGTTCTTCTGATTCACACAAAACACTCTGTTTTCTCCGAACCACCGCAGAAACCTGATTCCGCCGTAACTGTACAAGATGTACAGTGTGTGGGGAGGAGCATATTCGGTTTTCGGGCGATTATCATTTTTTCAGCAGACAGTTTTTCTGAAAAAAATTTTTCAGGGGGGGCAGTGCGCGCCTGGGGAAATCTTTTCCCTGATGCCCGGCTCCGGATATGCCCGGAAAAAAGTCCCCATGCTGTGCACACCGCAGGAAAATGCTCCGGAACTCCGGTATCCGGAACGCTCTGTTCCACACGGAATGGAACAATAATATATCAATTGAGGGATAAGGAAATGAATGTTTCAGAACTCAAGCACAAGAAGATCAGCGAACTGACCCGGATGGCCAGGGATTTCAACATTGACGGGGCAGCCGGTATGCGGAAACAGGAACTCATTTTTGCGCTGCTCCAGGCGCAGATCGAGCAGAACGGTCTCATTTACGGAGAGGGAACCCTGGAGATACTGCCGGACGGATTCGGTTTTCTGCGCTCCTCCAGTTACAATTATCTGCCGGGGCCGGACGATATTTATGTGTCTCCTTCCCAAATCCGAAGGTTCAACCTGCGAACCGGAGACACGGTTTCCGGCCAGATCCGCCAGCCCAAGGAATCGGAGCGCTATTTTGCCCTGCTCAAGGTGGAGGCCATCAATTTTGAAGATCCGGAAATTGCGCGGGAAAAGATTCTTTTCGACAACCTGACCCCCCTGTACCCGGACAGAAAAATCAACCTGGAACACGAACCGGAAAACTACTCCACCCGAATCATAGATCTCATGACCCCTGTGGGTTTCGGGCAGCGGGGCCTGATCGTCTCTCCCCCCCGGTCAGGAAAGACCATGCTTCTCCAGTTTATTGCCAACAGCATCACCGCCAACCATCCTGATGTGGATCTGATTGTGCTCCTGATTGATGAACGCCCTGAGGAAGTGACCGACATGGAACGCTCCGTAAAAGGCGAAGTCATCAGTTCCACCTTTGATGAACCCGCGGAACGCCATGTGCAGGTGGCAGAAATGGTGATTGACAAGGCCAAGCGGCTGGTGGAGCACAAAAAAAACGTGGTCATCCTTCTCGACAGCATCACCCGGCTGGCACGGGCCTACAACTCGGTGGTTCCGCCCAGCGGAAAAATTCTTTCCGGCGGTGTGGATTCCAACGCGCTGCAGCGGCCCAAACGCTTCTTCGGTGCAGCCAGAAACATAGAAGACGGCGGCAGTCTGACCATTATTGCCACCGCGCTGATTGACACCGGCAGCCGGATGGATGAGGTCATTTTCGAGGAGTTCAAGGGCACAGGCAATATGGAACTCCAACTGGATCGGCGACTGGCTGACAAACGCATTTTCCCTGCCATTGACATCAAAAAATCCGGCACACGCAAAGAGGAACTGCTCATGGATCAGGACACCCTGAACCGGGTCTGGATTCTGCGGAAACTGCTCTCTTCCCTGAATCCGGTGGACAGTCTGGAATTTTTGCTTGAAAAAATGAACGGAACGAGCAATAATAGAGAGTTTTTGGAAGCCATGAACGCATAAACACATATCAGGAGGTTGAAATCATTATGAAAGAGGGCATACATCCCGAATATGCGCAGACGACCGTCAAGTGCGCATGCGGAAATGTCATGAACACATGCTCGACAAAAAAGGACATCATGGTGGAGATCTGCTCCCAGTGCCATCCTTTTTTCACCGGCAAACAGAAACTGGTGGACACCGCAGGCCGGATCGAGCGTTTTCGTAAAAAATACGAAAAATTTCAGCAGAAGCAGGAGGCCGGAAACTGATTCTGTCCCCCAGGGGATCGGAACACAGTTTTCTGAGTCATACTGCCGGATAAACTATGTTCGACAAACTCAAAGGTGTGGAAAACCGTTTTCTGGAACTGGAAACCCGTCTCAGCGATCCGGAAGTGGTCAAAAACCGGGATGCATATCAGAAATATGCGCGCGAACATGCAGATCTCGGCAAAATCGTAAGTGTTTTCCGGGAGTACAGACAGGTGCTGGATGAACTGGACGGGAGCATGGAACTGCTGCGCGACGGGGATGCCGACATCCGGGAAATGGCCAGAGATGAAATGGAGTCTCTCAGCGCAAAAAAGGCTGAACTGGAATCTGACCTGAAAAAACTCCTCATGCCCAGAGATCCCAATGATGACAAAAATGTCATTCTTGAAATACGGGCAGGCACCGGAGGAGATGAGGCCGCCCTGTTTGCCAATGATCTGTTCCGGATGTACAGCCGCTATGCAGAGAACACGGGCTGGAAAGTGGAAATCATGACCCACCATCCCACAGGCGGAGGCGGACTCAAGGAAATCATTGCCATGATTCACGGCAGAGGAGCGTTCAGCCGTCTGAAGTACGAAAGCGGAATCCACCGGGTGCAGCGGGTTCCGGAAACCGAAACCCAGGGACGGATTCACACCTCTGCTGTCACGGTTGCTGTTCTGCCCGAAGCAGAGGAAGTGGAACTTCACATTGATCCCGGTGAACTCAAGGTGGATGTCTACCGATCCGCAGGCCCGGGCGGCCAGTCTGTCAACACCACAGATTCCGCAGTCCGCATCACCCATCTGCCTTCCGGACTTGTTGTCACCTGCCAGGATGAAAAATCCCAGCTGAAAAACAAGAACAAGGCATTGAAAGTGCTGCGCGCCCGCCTCATGGACAGGATGCTTTCCGAACAGCAGGAAAAACGTTCTGAAGAACGAAAAAGTCAGATTGGCACCGGGGACAGGAGCGGGCGGATTCGCACCTACAATTTTCCCCAGGGACGGGTCACGGATCACCGCATCGGACTCACCCTGTACAAACTGGAGGCCATCCTCCAGGGGGATATTGACGAAATCGTAGATGAACTGGTGACATTTTATCAGGCGCAGGCGCTTCAGAATGCAGAACCGGCAAAAGAGCGGTGAACCGCCCTGGACCATTCTCAGAATCCTCAGATGGACCGCTTCCCGTTTCCGTTCACGGAATATCGAAAATCCAAGAGCCTCAGCGGAAATTCTGCTGGCCCATGCGCTGGATCTCCGGCGCATTGATCTGTATCTCCGCCATGATCAGCCCCTGATGCCGGATGAACTGGGGAGATTCCGGGAACTGATCCGCCGGCGGCTCCGTCATGAACCCGTGGCCTACATCCTCGGCACCAGGGGGTTCTGGACACTGGAACTTTCACTTTCCCCGGCTGTGCTCATTCCCCGGCCTGAAACCGAATGCCTGGTGGAGGCCGCTCTGGAATGTCTGCCAAAGACTCCGGAAAGGGAAAGCCGGATTCTGGATCTGGGAACCGGTTCAGGGGCCATCATTCTGTCTTTGGCTGCGGAACAGCCCAAAAACTGTTTTTATGCATCAGACCGATCCCCTGCGGCTCTGGAAATTGCCAAAGACAATGCGGCAGGAAACGGTTTGGAGGGGAAAATACATTTCTTCTGCGGAGACTGGTTTGCGCCGCTGAAGACTCCTGGCGGATTTGATTTGATTCTGTCCAATCCCCCCTATATCCGTTCATCAGATATGGACGGTCTTCAGCCGGAAATCAGTTTTGAACCCCGCAGCGCCCTGGACGGGGGGCCGGACGGGCTGCAGGCCATCCGGCAGATTCTTCTGCATGCGCCGGATTATCTGACTGAACATGGTTTTCTTGTCATCGAAATCGGATTTGATCAGGGAGGGGATGTGGCTGAAATGGCACAGAAATGCGGAGCATATGAGCAGATCCGGTGCATAAAGGATTACGCGGGAAACGACCGGGTGATGCGGATGCGGCGGATACCGGGAAAAACGCCTTGCAGAGTATGATGCAATCTGATAATATGGCATGATTTTAAAACGCACGTCTCCGGACCCGTTTCCGGGTGCTTTTACGGCCTGAACCGGTATGTGAAAGTGGGACACGGGGCAGACGGAGGCGGTGGAAAACAACCATACGAAGGGAGAGTATTACAACAATGGCATATGTTACAATGAAGGAACTTTTGGAGGCAGGTGTTCACTTCGGTCATCAGACCCGCCGATGGAACCCCAAGATGAAGCCCTATATTTTCGGCGCGCGCAACGGCATTTACATTGTCGATCTGCAGAAAACGGTCCGGATGTTCAGAACCGCGTATGATTTTGTGGCAGACACCGTGGCAGCAGGACAGTCGGTTCTTTTTGTGGGAACCAAGAAACAGGCACGGGATTCCATTTTTGAAGAAGCCTCCCGCTGTGAAATGTTTTATGTGCAGAACCGCTGGCTGGGCGGGATGCTGACCAATTTCCAGACCATCAGGCAAAGCATTAACCGGCTCAATCACCTCAATGATATCCGCGATGATGAAACCATCAATCTCTATACCAAAAAAGAACGGATGAAACTTGAAAAGGAACGGATCAAACTGGAGAGCAACCTGGGCGGAATCCGGCTGATGAACCGTCTGCCGGGCGCCATGTTTGTCATTGATCCCAAAAATGAGGCCATTGCTGTGAGCGAGGCCCACCGTCTGGGCATACCGGTTGTGGCAGTGGTGGACACCAACTGCGATCCGGACGAAGTGGATTATCCCATTCCCGGAAATGACGACGCGATCCGGGCCATCCGTCTGCTTACCTCCAGGATTGCGGACGCATGCAACGATGGCCGATCCCGTCTCGCGGAAATGCAGCAGGCTGAAACCGACAAGGACAGTGAGGATCTTCCTGAAATTTCATCTGCCAGCGCGGAACTGAAACCGGGTGAACGCAAGATCATTTCCAAGGGGTCGGAAGGCCCGGTCGTGGAAATTATCAAACGCAGCGCAATGGAAAATGCGGACACTGAAGGAAAAATTGCAGAAGATACTGAAAAATAGGTTCTTCAAGGATTTTTGC
>CAZDIU010000024.1:0-32539 GCA_964505535.1 uncultured Desulfobacterales bacterium
ATTGCCGGGATTGCCTTTTTGGGTCATTGGAGTAATGATCTCCGGGCTTTTGCAGAAAATACGGAAGAATTATGGCTGAAAAGCCTGCTCAAAGCCATCTATTATATTCTGCCAAATCTTGAAGCAATGAATTTCCGGGAAGCCGCCCTGTATAACAATGACATAGGTTCTGCCTTGCTGATAAAGGGCGCATCTGTTCTGCTGTGCTGGATTATCACTGTTCTGCTGGCCGCCAATGTGATATTCATGCACCGGAGGCTTCTGTAATGCCTGCTGCTGATTCGGAAAAGTGCATTGTTCCTGAATGCCCTGTTTCTGCAGGCTTCACTGTTTTTATTGATATTCTGCTGATTTCTCTTGTTCTGATTCTGATTTTCTCCGTCATTCTTCTTTCAAGTGTTCCGCCCATCAGCCGGGATGCCCTTGTGCATCATCTGGCCATTCCCAAATTATATATCCGGCACGGAGGCATGTATGAAATTCCTTCCATGATCTATTCTTATTATCCCATGAATCTGGATCTGCTGTACATGATTCCCCTGTATTTCGGAAATGACATTGCGCCCAAATTTATTCATTTCGGTTTTGCCCTGGCCACATCGTATCTTGTTTTTCACTATATTCGCACCAGAATGAATACCACCTGGGCACTTCTGGGTGTCCTTCTGTTTCTTTCCATCCCCATTGTTGTCAAGCTCTCCATAACAGCATATGTTGATCTGGGGCTGATTTTTTTTTCCACCGCCTCCCTTCTCTGCCTTTTCAAATGGACTGAAAACGGATTTCATGTAAAATATATTATTTATTCTGGCATATTATGCGGTCTTGCCCTAGGAACGAAATACAATGGCTTGGTTGTTTTTTTTTTACTGACCCTTTTTGTACCCATTATTTATGTCCGATGCACACAGAATAACCATCCGGGTTTTCCAAAAATTTTTGGACATTCATTTATCTTCTTTATGACAGCCCTGCTGCTGTTCTCTCCCTGGATGATCAGAAACTTTCAATGGCGGAGCAATCCCATCTATCCTCTTTATGACAACTGGATTCATCCGGACAGAAATGTTTCCCCCAAAAATGATTCCGAAGATGTTTCAGAAAATGCAGGTTCAGGCATTTTTTCTTACCGAAACCGTATGTATAATGAAGACATATGGCAGATGTTTCTTCTGCCTGTCCGGATTTTTTTTCAGGGTGAGGATGGAAATCCCAGGCTGTTTGACGGGAAACTGAATCCATTCCTTTTCTTCCTGCCATTTTTTGCTTTTTTTCCATTAAAAGAAACACAGAATGTCAAAAGAGAAAAATATATTCTGCTGTTTTTTGCACTGCTGTATTTTTCTTTTTCTTTTTTCACCACAGATTTGAGGATCAGGTATATTTCACCAATGATTCCTTCGCTCGTCATCCTGTCTGTGTTCGGCATAAAGAATATCTTTGTTCGCGTGCTGGCATCACCTGGCAGGGCATTGCAATGGTCAGGAACAGCTTTTGCGTGTCTGCTTCTGATTTTTTTTCTGTCACTGAATGCATTGTATGTTGCAGACCAGTTCAGATATGTAAATCCCCTGCCCTACCTGAGAGGAACCATCAGCCGTGATGACTACATATCAAAATACCGTTTTGAATATCCTGCCATGCAGTACATTAACAGTCATCTTCCTTCTGATGCACTTGTTCTGTTTGTTTTTATGGGAGACAGGGGATATTACTGTGACAGAGAATATATTCCAAACGGATCGGATCAGCTATCGGAATTTCTGAAGGCCGGTTACAGTCCGGAACACATTTATGAAAAACTGAAGAACAAAAAGGTAAGCCATTTGCTTGTATATTTCAGGATTCTGAACAGTTGGGCTGATTCTCTGTCGTCTGGGGATCGGGCTGTTCTGGATGAATTTGTCAAACATTATCTTCATCCTGTATATTCCAAAAATGGCGTCGGAATTTTTGCGTTAAACAGTGGAACTGGTGAAAATGACAGACAGCATTTCTTCCAATGACAAATCTGGCTTTTCCGGCTTTGGAAACGCGGGGCGGCATCTTGTTTTTTCCCTGCTGCTGATTGCAGGTGTTCTGACAGTTTACAGCAGAACCCTCCAATCTCCGTTTCTCTTTGATGATGAAGGCAATATCACAGAAAATCCGTTTATCCGAATCGAAACCCTGTCATGGGATACGTTCAGGTATGTTATGCAGGCTTCCCATCCCTGCAAAAATCGGGTGGTTGCCAACCTGACCTTTGCGCTCAATTATTTATGGGGCAGGCTTGACCCGGCTGGATATCATATTGTCAACATCACGATACATCTTGCCAGCGGTCTTCTGGCAGCGCTGTTTTTTTCTCAACTGCTCAGAATCGGATGGCTGAAGAAGCGATATGCGCCATTCGGCCCCTGGCTGATTTGGGGTGCAGCTTTGGTATGGGTGCTTCATCCCATTCAGATCAATGCTGTCACCTACATCGTCCAGCGCATGACCAGTCTGGCTGTTTTTTTTGCGCTTCTGTCCATGAATCTCTGGCTTGCCGGTCGGAATTGCTGGCAAAACAGAAAACATGCCAAAGCAGTTTTCTTATGGATTTTGGGGATTGTTTCGTGGATTCTCGGAATGCTTTCCAAGGAACATGTCGCGATTGTTCCGCTTCTTGTTCTGATTCATGAATTTTTTTTATTCAAAAAGGGAGATTTCAGGCTGAACTGGCGATGGATCGTGTGCCTTGTTATTATAGCAGGTTTTCTTACCTTTTTTTATCTGGGCACATCCCCCTGGTTATTTATCATCTCCAGATATGAACACCGGGATTTTACTCTTACTGAACGTCTGATGACGCAAAGTCGTGTACTTTGGCATTATCTGTCCTTATTTTATTTTCCTGTTGCGGATCGTTTTACCTTTATCTATGAATATCCGGTATCCCGTGGACTGTTTTCACCTGTAAGCACCCTTGTCAGTATTCTGTCATGGATCACTGTGATCTGCTCTGCATGGATATTCCGGACACGATGGCCGGTTTTCACCTGGATGTTCTTATGTTTTATAGCCGCACACCTGATTGAATCCAGTGTGATTCCTTTGGAGATGGTTTATGAACATCGCATGTATCTCCCCTCTGTTTTTCTGGCATTCGGATCAGCACTGATTGTTGCAGATATCCATTCCAGGCATTTGTCCGGAAAAACATGGCACTTGTCCATACTGATGGTGGTTTTGGCAATTTTGGGTTTTGCGACTTACACCCGCAATCTGGATTTCAAAGATGCTGAAACAGTGTATCGCGCTGATCTGAAAAAATTTCCCAAAAGCATGAGGATACGTCTGAATCTGGTGATAAGTCTTTTCAGATCCGGCAATTTTGCAGATGGGAAAGTACTGCTGAAAGAACTGGCTTCAGAATATCCCTGGAATATTCCGATTCAAATCAACTGGTATGCCTATGTGGATACATTCGGAACCGACGATCTTGACACGGGCGATAACACTGTGTTAATCTTTCAGCGTATTCGTCAGGCAGTTGAACAGGGAGCTTATGACAAGGTTAATGATTCTGTCGGGCTGAGAAAAATGGCACAAAGATTTCTGCGTATCGGAGATTATGAAAAGGCTTTGTTTTTAATTCAACGCCTGCTGATTGATTACAGTCATCTGGATTCCATCTGGTTTTTGAGCGGCCGCTGTTATGCCGGAATGGAAGATTGGAATGCGGCCCTGTCATCCTTTCAGCACGCATGGAAAATAAATCCGGAAGACTCTTCCATTCTTTATTGGCTGGGGAAAAGTCTGATCCAGACAAACAGACCTGAGGAAGGATGCAGGTTCCTGAAACAGATTGTTCCCGGTCTGTTCAATCAGGAGGCTGTTGCCATGAGCCGGGAACTGATTGAAAGTGAGTGTATGAACCGCAACAAACAGTAGTGCTTTGTCAACTTTGATTTTATGTGTCGAAGTATACAAAAGAACCTGATTTATTTGAAAAATCCGGTTTTTGCAACACACAGATTCAAGGCTGACAGAGCAGTGGCATGGAAAGTGACAAAATGTACAAAGAGAAAAAAATCTGTGCTGTGGTGCCCGCATACAACGAGTCAACCCAAATAGGCAAAGTGATTGAAACCATGCCTGAATTTGTTGACAGGATTGTGATTATTGATGATAAAAGCAAAGATGATACTGTTGAAATCGTAAAACAGTATCAACAAAATAATCACAAAATCGTATTGATAGAGCATCTGAAAAATCAGGGTGTCGGCGGTGCAATTGCCAGTGGTTACAAATGGGCAAGGGACAATGATTTTGATGCCGCAGTTGTGATGGCGGGTGATGGCCAGATGAACCCGGATGATTTGCCTCTGCTGCTTGATCCAGTGGTGGAAAACCGGGCAGATTATTCAAAAGGGAACCGGCTTTTTACCGGTGAAGCCTATAAAAAAATCCCAAAAATCAGATATTTCGGAAATGCATTTCTTTCTCTGTTCACCAAGATCGCCTCAGGTTACTGGCATATTGCCGATTCTCAGTCAGGATACACTGTTATCAACAAAAAGGCATTGAACACTATTGACTGGGATAAAATGTATAAACGCTATGGTCAGCCCAATGATCTGCTGGTTCGTTTAAATGTTTATAACTTCAGGGTAAATGATATTCCCGTTGAACCGGTTTACAATATTGGCGAAAAATCCGGTATAAAGATCAGAAAAGTAATTGTGACAATTGGCTGGCTGCTGATAAAAATGTTTCTCTGGCGAATGAAAGAAAAATATATCATACGCGACTTTCATCCTCTCATTTTCTTTTATGCCTTGGGCGGAATATTCGGTTTTTCAACCATACTGCTGCTTTTCAGAATGTTTTTTTACTGGTGGCTTGTCGGACATATTCCTCCGATTAACGCACTTGCAGCTTTTTTCTCATTTATGAGCGCAAGCCTTTTCACCCTTTTTGCCATGTGGTTTGATATGGAAGTCAATAAGGGATTAAAGGGTCTGTGATTATCGTTATTATGGGCCTGCAACTGTATCGGAGGAACAGCCGCTTTGAACGGATCAAATAATAATATCAGACAACTGAAAGTGTTGTGTCTTACAACATCATTCCCCAAATCCTCAAGTGATCCGGCGGGCTTTTTTGTATATCAGTTGACAGATGCACTTACGATGAAAGGGGTGAAAATCAGTGTTCTGACCCCCGGAAGCAGTCAGAATCCGGATGTGTGGCCAAGGCATTATGACGTTCACCGCTTTTCTTATGCACCGCAAAAACGGCAGACACTGGCGCAGCTTCCGGGCGGTATTCCGACTGCCTTGAAACATGACCGGAAAAATTATCTGCTTGTTCCCTCTTTTCTTGCGTCTTTTGCCTGGAATCTCTTTGTGCTGAGAAGAAAATTTGATCTTATCCTGGCCAACTGGGCGGTATGCGGTGCATTGGCCTCATCTCTTGCCCCTTTTCACAGAAAACCCGTTGTTACTGTTTTGCGGGGTTCTGATGCCAAAAACAAAGCAGATGGTTTGTCGTATTTGCTGAAAAAAGCCCTGAAAGGATCAGCCGCTGTTGTCTGTGTGGGGGAAGATATGAAAAACCGCTTAACACAAACAGTTCCCTGTCCGGAAAAAATATATTTTATTCCCAATGGCGTTCATGAAGCATTTTTTGCACTTGATCCGCCCAGACCTGAAAAAACTGTCAATATTCTTTTTGCCGGTTCTTTCATACCCGGAAAGGGGGCCGATATCCTGCTTAAAGCAGTTTATAAATTAAAGCAGGAAAAGATACATCTTTTTTTGGCGGGACAGGGGCCTCTGGAACAGGAACTGAAAAACATGTCAAAGCAGCTTGCCATAGAGCATCTGGTCTCTTTTGAAGGCCAGATTCCTCCCGGAAGACAAATGGCGAATATAATGGGGAAATCCCATATTTTGGCACTGCCCAGTCATCATGAGGGCAGATCCAATGTCATTGTTGAGGCAATGGCATCAGGCCGGCCTGTGGTTGCTTCTGATACAGAGGGCATAAGGGAACTTGTTGAAAATTCAAAAGCAGGTTATCTTTTTGACGTGGGAAATGCTGACAGTCTTGCAGAGGCCATGCTGAAACTGATCAGAAAATCTGACGATTTGGCAAAGATGGGAGAGACTGGAAGAAACTGGGTTTTAAATCAAAAACTTAATTGGGACAATACAGCCCGGAAATATATCAGACTGTTCAATAACGTTATTTCTTCATGAAATTTCATAGGGGGCGATTGTGTGCGGCATAGCAGGTATCATAAATGAAAGGGAAAGCGCGGATCGCTCTGTTTTGGAAAGGGCAGCCGGTTTTATTGCCCACAGAGGACCGGATGCGGAAGGCTTTTATATCAAAAAACATATCGGACTGCTCCATCGCAGGCTTTCCATTATTGATCTTGCTGGCGGTTCCCAGCCCATGTTTAATGAAGACAGGAGTCTGGTTCTTGTATTTAACGGAGAGATTTATAATTTTGCTGAACTGCGCGCTGAATTGGCCCTCAACGGCCATGTTTTTGCAACTTCATCTGACAGCGAGGTGATTTTGCACGGTTTTGAGCAATGGGGAACTGACTGCATCAAAAAATTTCATGGCATGTTTGCTTTTGCACTTTATAACCATACAGATGAATCTGTTTTTTTGTCCTGTGACAGATGCGGTGAAAAACCGCTTTACTATGCTCATAAAAATGGAAAATTTGTTTTTGCATCCGAAATCAGGGCGCTGACAGAAATTCTTGGCCATACGCCATCGCCGGATCCGAAAGCTGTTTATCTTTATCTGCTGCTTGGTTATATTCCTGCTCCCCGTACTTTTTATCAGGGAATAAAGAAGCTGCCCCCCGGTTCCTGTCTTTTGCTTAAAAATGACTCTCTGAAAGAATGGAAATATTATCAACCTGACATAACCGCATGTTCTGAAATTTCTGAAAACGATCTGTGTGATGAACTGGATGCAGCGCTTCGCAGAGCGGTCAGGAAAATGCTGGTTTCAGATGTGCCCCTTGGCGCCTTCCTCTCAGGCGGCCTTGATTCAAGTCTTATTGCCGCAATGATGGCCAGGGAAGGCACAAGACCTGAAACTTTTTCCATTTCTTTCAGCCACACATCCTTTGACGAAGCACAGTTTGCAAAAACAGCATCGGAGTCCATAGGAACAAACCATAATCAATATACTGTAAAATTTGGAAATTTGCAGGAATGCCTCTCCATTATGGATGGCTTCGGGGAACCTTTTGCGGATTCTTCGGCAATACCAGGCTATTATTTGGCAAAGGAAACAAAAAAAAAGGTTACGGTTGCCTTGTCAGGGGATGGGGCTGATGAACTCTTCGGAGGATACCGCCGTTACCTGGGACAGAATATTGCCAGATATTATCTGATGCTTCCGAATTTTTTCCAAAAAATGATAAGGGAAAAACTTCTGCCGCTGTTCTCAGACAGGGATGTCTATTATGCTGACAGTCTTGTAAAAAGTGCCAGGATATTTGCAGACCGGACAGAGACGGTCCGGCCATATTCCGGACTTATGCTGAACACAATTTTTTCCCATGATGAAATTGCCGCACTTTTTCCGGATTTACCGGACAGCAGGGAAATAATCAAAGACTGCATTGATGTTTTCCGCTCAACTGTTCCGGTAAAAGCATTGATGTACGCGGATCGTGATCTTTATCTGCCCGGTGACATTCTTGTGAAGGTGGATCGGATGAGCATGAGAAACAGTCTGGAAGTTCGGGCGCCTTACCTTGATCCGGATGTTTTATCCCTTTCGGATCGTATTCCTCTTTCCATGAAAATCAAAGGGATGAATCAGAAATACATTTTAAGGAAAGTCGCGCTGAGGTATCTGCCTGCCGAAACAGTGTTCAGAAAAAAGCATGGATTTATGGCCCCGGTTTCCCAGTGGCTCAGGCAGGCCGGTGCTGAGGAGATCAGAACCGGAATATCCTGTCATGCGGATGACAGAACGCTGGACAGTCTTTTACTGTCCCATTTTAACGGAAAGGCTGACCAGTCCCATAAAATATTTTCACTGCTTGTTTTAAGCCGGTATCTCAGGTAAGAAAATTAAGGGTTCTTCAAGGACTTTTGTGGAAAATTTTTCCGGATGCCTGCTTTCGCAGGCATGACGTCATTCCGGCGCAAGCCGGAATCCAGTATTTCCACAAAAGTTCTTGAAGAATCAAATTATGTACACAACCGAAAGTTTTCAGGTATTAAAAAAACCGGATTTTTCCGGAAAAATCCGGTTTTTCTGAAAACTTTACACTCGAAAATTTATGGTGACTTACTTATGGAAGATTATGATAAAATTCACCGTATTTGGGACAGAGCGCATTCTGCGGGTTCTCCGATAAAATTCGTTCGCAACACATGTGTTTACAGAGAGCTTGAAAATCTTTCCCCCGGTCATACGCTTGATGCGGGATGCGGAACAGGTGAGTATTCCATATTTCTGGCTGAACTGGGCCATATGCTTACCGCTTTTGATCCTTCCTCTTTTGCTGTAAAAAAACTGAAAGACAAGACAGATAAGGCATCAATGATTTCAGCAGAGGAGAATACCATTGACAAATTTTATTCCTCCATAAAATTTGACAATATTATAAGCATTGAGGTTCTTGAGCATATAAAATTTGATCATGCGGCAGTGCGAAAACTTTATTCTCTTTTGAAAAATGGAGGGACTTTGGTGATAAGCACACCGGCAAATCCTTTTCTTTTTTCCGAGGGAGACAGGGTTTCAGGCCATTATCGGCGTTACACTTATGCTGAACTCAAAAAATTGCTTACTGAAGCAGGATTTAATCATATTGCAATCAAAAGCTATGGTTTCCCTGTTCTTTTCATTTATTCACTGCTCAAGAAAATATTTCTTGACAAAATACTCATAAACAGATTCAGCAGTGCATCCGCAGATAAAGGGAAAATTAATTTTTTGTATAAATATTATCCGATTATCTTCGCAATGGATCAATTGGATTTGCCATACTTGGGAGTGGGATATGTTGCAGTCTGCAAAAAATAGAGGTTGGCATACTGCTGGCAAAAAGGGATATATGTTTACAATGAATCGAGCAGTTGATGAATAGCGGGAATATCCTTCGCAGGCGTATCTTTTCAGCCCTTAAAACAGTTTTGTTTATAATCGTCCTGTGGTATGTGGGGCTTTCATTGTCAAAATCAATTCAGGAAATTGACTGGTCTTCTCTTACATTTCGCTGTCATCTGGTTGTGCTTGGCACACTCATTTCATTTTCATCCATTCTGCTCGGCTCCTGGATACATCGGGGGGTGTTTCAGAGACTTCATTCTGAATTGTTATGGACACAGGCTTTTGTTCTTCTGACCGTGCCTCCCATTGGCAAATATATACCAGGCAAAGTTCTGGCCATAGCAGGGTATGTCAGTATTGCCAGACTGTTTGGCATAGGCATTATGCAAAGCGGTTCTGTGTCAATATTGCTAATGGGGCTTGGGCTGAACAGTACGTTGGTGACTGGTCTGATATTGATGTATGTCGGCCACCCCCATATGGAAATTTTCCGGCTTCGTGAAATCTGCATTATAATTTTATTTATGTGTTTTTTTCTTCATCCCAGAATATACTGGTCAATTGTGAATTTGATGCTGAGAGCTGTTAAACAGCCGCGGGTTGCAATCAGCTTTTCCCTTCTCTCAATGGTAACTTTGTTTTTTAAATTACTGCTGCAAAACAGTTTGTATCTTTGCGGTGTATCCGTAATGGTAATGGGAGTCGTGGATTTGCCTGCTTCGATGATACCCTCTCTCACAGGGATATCCTGTGTTGCGTATGTAGTTGGTTTTTTGGCTATATTTGCCCCGGCAGGCATTGGTGTCAGGGAAGGGGTTTTTCTTGTTTTGTTAACCCCGCTGGTGGGAAGCGGAACAGCAGCCATTGTTGCAGTGATGATGCGCTTTTTTCAGACAATTCTTGATTTTTTATCGGCTTCCGTTGGGGGCATTGTTTTTCAATTGTGGAAAACAGGACGATGTTATAACAGTGATGGAATTAATAACAAAAAAAAGAAAACTCCCCACGCGGAACCATCAGATTTGGAAAGAGAAATTGACCAGCGTGTATGATCTTTGCGACCGGCCTGACAGAAGAGGAGATTGCCATTGTGGAAGTGGAAAAATAATGGCGTATAAAAAATGTCATTTCAAGTCAAGCGCATGGCGGGCAGAAGCATTATTCCGCCCGTCATTTCAATTTGTCATCAATCCTGCACCAGTGTGAACTTCCACGCGCAGAACCATTCATCCGGATGATTATCAGGCGGGCATCCCACGCATTCGGTGCGAATCCGGCTGTCAATGGTGTCCGCAAAACGGGGATATTCCACCAGACCGGCTGATTTGCAGGGATAATCCGGCAGTCCCCTGCGTTTGCGCGCATCCTGCACCCGGCACGCATTCATGCGGAAGATGATGCAGTTTTCATCCACCTCCTCTATGGACTGTCTGTTGATCAAAGCATACAGACGGAAGGCCAGGGCCTGTTTCAGAGCAGGGATGCCGCCGTTTTCGGGCAGGTTCAGCAGTTTTTTTATCCGAACAGCCTCAAAAGGGGAAAAACGGGACCAGCAGGTGTCATTGCAGCGTTTCGCGTCATTCATGCCCTGCTGTTTTTCCACAGCCTGAAACCATATCCCGTCATTGGCCAGCCAGTTGATCCCAATTTTTTCCAGCAAATCAATCAGGGCCTCTTTGGACAGGGTTTTCAGCACAGAGGGAATGCCGTTTTCCGCGGAAAAACCCAGGGTTTTTCCCAGCCGATCCATCTGGTTTTTCAGGCTCGCATCCCAGACATCCTGCTCCGCGTTCAGGGCTTTTTTCAGCCCCATCTGATGCTCCACCTCGGCAAACCAGCACCCGTAGTGCACAATAATCCGGTGAAAGGCATCCATGACCAGTTGCACCAGCAATCCCTCATCCGCCTGTTCAACAATCTCTCGCATTGAGCATTTTCCTTTCTGATTTTTTTCGGAAAAAATTTTTACCCCTGTTTTCTCAGGGGCTTCAGCATATGACATTATGCTCATTTTGCACCATATGCAAAAAAATTGCAAGACGAATTTCGCATAAAAAGGAATCCGGAACCGCTGTCCACAAAAACATTGGACATCCCTTGTGTGATAATTTAAAACCTGTGTCTGAGAGACACTGCCGGGACACTGAAGCATTGTGCGGGCAGTTTGGGGCATGAAAAATTCCAGGATTGCCTTTGCTTTCCGATTGAAGTATGATGGGCAATTACGGGCATGAAAATTCGGACAGTGGGCTGTCCCTGTTGAGAGATACAGTCCCCGGCAAATTCTGTCGAGGGTCAGCCATTCAACTTTTTTTGGATTTTCAATGCACCGGCATGGCAATCGGGCATCTGAACTCCCACAGAGAGAAAACAATATAATGATGAATCCTGCAAGCGGCATTATTCTGATTATTGATGACGACAGCCGCAATATCCAAACCATATCGGACTGTCTGAGGGAATCCGGATTTGAACCGGCTGCTGCCCCCGGCCGAAGGGCCGGGCTGAAGCAGGCGCAAACACTGAAACCGGAACTGATTCTTCTGGATGTCATAAGGCCGGAAACAGACGGATATGAGACCTGCGGATTGCTGAAATCCTGTGAAGTCACAAAAGACATTCCGGTCATCTTCATGACAGCCCCGGACAGCCTGGAAGACAAAATACGGGCTTTCACCTGCGGCGGGGTGGATTATATTGTCAAACCTGTGCACCCGGAGGAAGTGCTGGCCCGTGTCAGTATACATCTGCAAATCCGGCGGCAGACAGTGGAGAGGGAAACAGCCTTACGGGCACCCCTGAACAGGATTGTCCATATGGCAAAACTGCTGGGCGAAACCCGGCTCAGTCCGCAACAGAGCGATTATGCAGCAGGCATCCTTTCCAATTCCCATATTCTGCTTGGCCTGCTCAGCGGGATTTCTGATTTTTCCAAAACAGTTCCTGAAAAAATCCGGAATTTCTCTTCCGGCCCCATGCCCCATGAATCCTCTCCGGATGCGGATGGTTCCCTGTACGGTATCCGCATTCTCCTTGCGGAAGACCATGAGATAAACCAGAAAGTGATACAGTCCGTTCTGAAAAAACACGGGCTGAGCGCGGATATTGCCAATAACGGCAGGGAAGCGGTGGACCTTCTTGAAAAACAGGATTACGATGTGGTGCTGATGGATATTCAGATGCCTGTGATGGACGGAGAGAAAGCCGCAGAAATCATCCGTTCTCCGGATTCCCCAGTGCGCAATCATCATATTCCCATCATTGCCCTGACAGCCCATGCCATGAAAAGAGACGGTGAATTCCGCGTGATTCCGGGCATAAATGATTATATTGTCAAACCTGTCAACGGACCCAAACTGATTGCCGCTATTCTGGCCCATGTGCGGGGAATTCCCACACAGGCTTCCGCAGGAGAAAGGCAGAAAACACCATGCCTGCCGGAAAATGGGGAACAGAGCATCTTTGACAAAGAAGAGTTCATGGATCGCCTGAGCACGGATGAGCAGGTATGCAGGGAATTTCTGTCCGGGGTTCCGAAACATATTGTCCGTGATGTTCATCGCCTGAAAAATTCCATCCGTGCGGAAGACCATTCTCTGACAGCGGTTCATGCTCACAATCTGAAAGGGGTTGCCGCCAATCTTTCGGCAGGGAGACTGCAGGCCAGGGCAGAAGCAATCGAATGTGCTGCGAAAAACACAGATACCGTCAGACTGCGCTCCCTTATGGCCGGGCTGGAACAGGAGGCATCGCTGTTTTTTGACTGCCTCAGAGCTTCGGGTCTGGCGGACAGAAATCCCCTGATCGGCTTCCCGTTTCCGGATCCGAACAATAATGCAGAAATTCCAAATCTCTCAGATCTGCCCTCCCGTCTGCACCTGGAACTGTCCAATGCGCTGGCTGCCCTGGATATGGAAAAAATCAGCTCCGTTATCAGCGAAATACGTTCTTATGATTCCCGATCCGCTGAAATTTTGAAAAAAATGGCAGATGATTTTGAATATTCTGAAATGATTCACCTCCTGCGAAAATGCGCTGATTCGGAATCCCTCCCCGCAGATCCGGAAAATACGGGGGCATCCTGAAAGGAAAACAAAGATGAACGGAAATCAGGCAGCATACAAAGCAAATCTTCTGGTGATTGACGATGATCCTTTGAATCTGCGTTTTCTGGCCGGAGTGCTCAGGGACGGAGGATACCGGGTCCGGCCCGCAAGAGATCCGAATCTGGCGATTTCCGCGGCCAGGACGGAAATTCCCGATCTGATCCTGCTTGACATTGTCATGCCGGAAAAAGACGGATACGAAGTCTGCATGGAATTGCAGGCTGATCCCGCAACCTGCCACATTCCGGTGATTTTCATCAGCGCACTGGGGGAGACACCCAGCAAAATCAGGGCATTTTCCGCGGGCGGTGTTGATTATATCACCAAGCCTTTTGAAAAACAGGAAATACTGGCCCGGATTCAGACCCATCTTTCTTTGCGGAATATGCGCAAATCCCTGGAGCAGAAAAATGAACAGCTTCGGACGGAAATTGACAGGGCCATCAAAGCACAGGAAAGACTCAGGCAACTGGAATTCATTGTCAATCAGAGTCCGGCCATCGCGTTTCTCTGGCAGGCCCAAAAAAACTGGCCTGTGGATTTTGTTTCGGAAAACATACGGATGTTCGGATATACGCCCGATGATTTTTATACCCGGCGGATGCTGTATGCAGATATTATCCATCCGGATGATCTGGATAAGGCAAGGGAAAACAGCCTGCACCATACAGAGGAAAAGTATGAGGCATACGCGCAGGAATACCGGATTGTCACCCGGACAGGAGAGGTGAGATGGGTGGATGACCGCACCTGGATTCGGCGGAATGCGCAGGGGCGGCCCACCCATTATCAGGGCATTGTAACGGATATTACGCTGCGGAAACAGTGGGAACAAGAACTGAACCAGGCCAGAGAGGCCGCGGAAAAAGCCAGCCGGGCCAAAAGCGAATTTCTGGCCAATATGAGCCATGAGATCCGGACCCCTATGAACGCGATTCTCGGTTTCAGTGAAATTCTGCTTTCCCGGACCCGGGATCCGCAGGAAAAAAACTGGCTGAAAACCATTCATTCCAGCGGCCAGACTCTCCTGACCCTGATTAACGATATCCTTGATCTTTCCAAAATTGAATCCGGGAAAATGAATCTGCATTACGGCCCTGTCTCTGTTGCCTCCCTGCTGCAGGAAGTGCGGAGCATCTTTCTGGAAAAATGCGAAAAAAAAGGAATAGAACTCAAACTTGAGTCAGACCTGTCAATTCCCGCACGGGTGATGACAGATGATGTCCGGCTGCGGCAGATACTGATCAATCTGGTGGGCAACGCTGTCAAATTCACCCATGAGGGCCATATATGCATTGCCGCGCGCGGTTCCTGTTCCAACCTGCCCGGGGATGGCAGCACAGCAGGCCTGTTCCATCTGAGGCTGGAAGTGGCTGATACAGGAATTGGAATTCCCGAAGATCAGCAGGGAATCATCTTTGAGAGCTTCCGTCAGCAGGATTGTCACAATACCGGCAGATACGGGGGGACAGGTCTGGGGCTGACCATCAGCAGACGTCTGGCGGAAATGATGGGAGGAACCCTGTCAGTCCGCAGCCGGAAAGGGGAGGGCAGCATTTTCACCGTGGTTCTTCCGAATCTGGAAATAACCCAGGGTGATGAGCTGGACGCAAGGGCCGGATGGGAACAGGAGACAGATATTGAATTCGGCCCCTCAACGATTATGATCGTGGATGATATAAGCTACAGCAGAGAACTGATCAAAGTCTGTCTTGACTCCCCGCATATCCGGTTCATGGAGGCCTGGGATGGGAGGGAGGCTCTGGAACTGCTGGACCAGACACGCAGGGCCGGATACATGCTTCCTGAAATCATACTGATGGATCTGCGGATGCCCGGCATGGACGGATATGAAACCACCGAACGGATCCGGTGCAGTGACTGTCTGAAAAAAATTCCTGTGCTTGCCCTGACAGCATCTGTCATGAAAGAGGAGGGGGAACACATCAGGAAAGTGTTTGACGGATATGTCCCAAAGCCGGTGAGCCGGGCCGGGCTTTTCCGGGAACTGAAACGCTTTCTGCCTTTTCAGAAGATATCCGCGGAAAGCGGCAAAGGACAGGAGGCCGGAAATACGCAGACGATTCCGGAAGATTGCAGTACACAACTCCCCAATATTATAAATATTTTGGACAAAACCATTTTCCCCAAGTGGGAAAACACCCATGAATTTTTCTTTGTGGATGATGTGGCGGATTTTGCCACTGAACTGAAAAACTTTGCCTGCCGGTACAAAATCAGTTCCCTGGCTGATTACAGTGAAAAACTGCTTGGATGCTGCCGGGATATTGATGTGGAGAAATTTGACGACCTGATAAAGGATTTTCCCCTGCTGGTGGACAAAATCAGAAAACTTCATATTGAAAATCAGTGACAGAGGCGGAAGGTTTCACTGTCCGGATACTGTGTTCAGTTTCTCCGTCTCTGATTTGGCCTGTAAGAGAAACATCTCCCATATTTCCTCTGCCACCCGGGCAAATGTGAACTTGAATTCCCGCTGTTCCGCATCAGAAAATCCCTTGAAGTTGACAATATCATATTCTTTCAGCAGCTTCAGCAGTCCCAGAAGTTTCTCGTCAATATAGATGCGCAGGGAATTCTGCTGCTGCGGATCTCCGCCCGCGAGTCCTTCTCTGGTGATTTCCACGGTATTGTTTTTATAGATGTTGGCATCATTGGCCAGTTGGATGGTGTTGTCCATATCTCCGCACACACGGATCAGGGTTGCCTTCATGAGTCTGAAAACAGCTTTCACCGGGCTCAGACCGATCAGAACCGGATGATGAATATAGGAATGGTTGACATTGACGGGCAGACCGGCTGTCCTGCCCGCAGCGCTGCGAAAAAACCAGCTTTCCGTATAACGGATATAATCTTCCTGATCCCAGGTTCCCCGGTGTTTGAGATGAATCCAGATGATTTTGGACAGATCGCTGATACATTCCCCTGATGTGCTGTAGTTGTAGCATCCCAGCAGAATGCCGTCATCCAGTATGTCAATGCCGGGATTGGAGGCAGATATTTCGGCAGTGAGAATCCGGTTGCAGTCATTGACACGGCTGACCAGAATCTTGCAGGAATTTTCAGCAGCCCGCTCAAAGGCTGCTGCCTCACCCGCGGGTTTCAGCCGGTTTGCCGCAGCAGGGGGAATAAATGCGGCAGTGACAAAAGGGGCAAGATCAAGGGTGGTGCGGAGTCTGCTGAATGTTGCGGTTTCATCCGGATTCATGGATTCCACAGCAATGATTTCTCCCGGAATCAGAGAATCCCTGATCAGCATGAGCATGGTCTCCAGGGTTTCGTGCCACATGACCGTCCGGGGATCCCGGCCTGCCCTGATCCGATCCCTGCTTTTTTCTTTCAGATATTCCGGGGTATTGTGTTCGGCATTTTCCTTCATGTATTCCTGAATCCGTTTCTGTTATGACTTCTGCGAAAGGAAATAGCATATCCTCTGTCCTGTTTCCATCTTTTTTTCATTCACCGGGATTCCGGCTGGCATTTCTTTTACCCGTCGGATGCTGCCGGAGGCCAAAGATAATAAAATCCGGCAGATGGCAGCAGCGAAAGTCCGAGGTTCGCCAAACCCGGGACATCACTGGAAACCGAAGCTGTATTGTAGATATTGTCATCCGGATATTGCCCGCTGCGGTACACAATCACTTTGGCATCCGGGGAGATGCCTGACAGGGATTTGCTCATTTGCAGGGCATCGCTGAGATAACCGATCTCATCCACCAGTCCCAGCGATTTGGCCTCTTCTGCTGTAAATACCCGTGCCGTGGCAATCTCTTTCATGGCTTCCGCGCTTGGATTCCGGTGCTTTTGCACGAGGAAGAGAAAACGCTCTCCCAGACGATTGGCCAGTTGCTGAAACATGTTTTCCTCCTCCGCGGTTATCCTGCGGAAGGGGGATCCCATGTCCTTGTCCTTTCCGGTTTTGCTGACAGCCACCTCAACCCCGACTTTGTCCATCAGACCGCTGAACTGGGGACGCATGACAATGACACCCACGGAACCTGTGATTGTGGTGGGATGCGCCATGATCCGATCCGCTGGAAGACAGACATAATATCCGCCTGAAGCAGCCACATTCATCAGCGCTGCCACGATTTTCACTCTGCTGCGCTTTTTGAATTCCGAAATTTCATGCCAGAGAAGATCACTGGCCGTAACCGTTCCGCCCGGAGAATCCACTTTCAGCAGCACAGCCCGGATGTTCGGGTCCTTTTCGGCCTTTCGCAGATGGGAAACAATCTGCTGCACCATTCCCGGATGTGTCCTCAGCAGTCCTTTTTCCCGCGTGTCGCTGATCTTTCCCTGTATGGAAATCATCAGCACCTTGTCCTTTCCCTTTCCTTCCAGAACATGTTCTTCAAGAGCGTCTCCGCCTCCCGGAAACAGGGTGATGCGGGGCAGTGCACACCCGCCGCAGAAGAGCAGGACAGCACATACTGTCATCAGATAATTCCGCATTGCATTTTCATCCTTTCAGTCTCATACCAATTCGCCATTGATCTGAAACACAGGTTTTTCGCAACAACCTGATTTTTCAAAAAAAATCCGGTTTTTTTAATACACGAAAACTTCTTTTTGCCTGCCTGCGGGTATCTTTTCAATGGGGAATCGGTGTCAGTTGCTCAGCACCATTCCCCTCACCGGTGTCACCCCTTTCCCTCCGCCGTCCGCAAACACAAAGGGAAGAGACACTGTCTTCATTCCCGCATTTTTCTGGATGATGAAAAAAAGGCTGAATGCGCCGGAAAGGCTGAGATTTCCCAGCACAGCAATGCCCTGTCCCGCGCTGATCCGGGTTCCCGGAGAAAAGGGGACAGAACCCGGCTGCAGATTGGCATAGACAGACATGGTTCCGTCATCATGCAGGATCCGGATCAGTTCTGTTCTTTCTTCCGTTATGCCCTCTGCGGTCTGGCGCCGGAAGGACTGTTCCCCGATTTCCGTCAGAATGCCTGCACGGGCAGCGCATATCTGCGTACCGGGCGGCATCAGAATGCTGACACCGTAGGCATTGTAGGGATCCTGCTGAACAGCCTCGGAATTGAAACCGTTTCCGACCCGGAACCTCTGCCCTTTCTGAAAGGGAGGCAGGTAAGGGCCGGGCGGAAGGTGCTGTGCTGCCGGATCACCGGGGGTAAAAGCAAATTTGTACGCGTAAGACATGGATTCGTCCGGCTGTGCTGCGCGCAGGGCAAAGGTTCTCACTTCCTGACCGGCCGGAATGACAAAACGGGCCGGAAGAGGCGGATCAGAAAGCACATTGACGGCCTTTGTCAGTTGAAACTCCACTTCCACCGGCCCGGGGTAGAGGCTGGACACATAAAAAACAGGCTGCTCCTTTGTTCCGCCGTTTCGTATCCGGATCAGACTGCTCTGAAGGCAGAATGCCTCCCGGCCCATGCAGAAAGCAAGCAGCAGTGCCACCATGAATACATGCCTTTTTCCTCTGATCCAGAGAAAAAAGGTTTCTGAAACCTGCTCTGTTCCATCAAAATATTTCATTTTTCCGCCATCCATAGTAAAATTGTGAAAAAACGCTCAGGCAAAAAAGATTTTATGCCCTGGCCGTATCAGAGTCAGTCTCCGGTTCCCCGCTCCTGTTTTGATTTTTTTCTTTCCACTGTTCGGCTGTGTTCTGAAAATGATTTCAGCAGCATTCCCTCAGCCGGTGTTATCCGCGATCCGTCTTCTGTTTCAAATTCAAAAGGCACGGAGGTGAGATCCATACTCCGGTTCCGCTGAATGACAAAATGAAGATGGGGGCCGGTGGAAAAACCCGTGTTTCCGGATTTTGCAATGAAATCTCCCCGTGATACAGCGGTTCCCAGGGGAAAACGGGCTGATTCCAGTTTCAGATGCGCATAAACCGCCATCGTGCCGTCATCATGCAGGATGCGGATCATATTGGCCCGCTCTCCGTAACTGAGATCGGTTCCGCCTGTGAAAAAGTCATTGGTAATATCCATCACAATGCCGGAACGGGCAGCCAGAATTTTGGTTCCCTCCGGCATGGGAATGTCCACAGCATATTCACTGCCCGATAGATTATGACTGTATCTGCCGAAAAATGCCTGGGAAATCACAAAGGTTTTCCCCTGTTCAAAGGGCGGCAGATAGGGGGCAGAAGGGTTGTGAACCGCCTTGGGATTTCCAAACACAAAGCGGTACTGGTAACGGTAATACCATTTTCTGTCTGCACGGGCCGGACGCAGACGCACGGTTTCTTTTTCCCCGAATGCCGGAATGAGAAAACGGGCAGGCAAAACCGGATCGGAAAGAATATTTTCCTCTTCGGTCAGACTGAATTCAATCTCCACCGGGCCGTAATACCCGTTCACCGCATAAAAAACCGGGCTGTCTTTTCCGCCCCGTTTCTGAACTTTCAGCCGGTATTCGGGTTTGTCCACGCTGACCTGCCGGGCCTCCACCTCCTGCTGTGTATCCGGCGGAATGTTGGTGTAATGCCAGATCCCGTCCTCGCCTTTGTATTTGTACATTTTTTCAGCAAGTGCGGTACTGGGCAGCAGAAAAAAAAAGATTCCCGTCCACACGATGAATGTTATGAGGATTCCCTGATTCATTGTTCCCTCAGCGCTGCAGTTTTTCTATCGGATTGTCAAAAAATCTCACCTTCCATCAGTTCCTGCCGGAGAATATCCACTGCCTTCATGGCAAACATGCTCTTCTGCATGGCACGGGTGGCATATTTCATAACAAAGCGGAAAGAGTTCACTCCCCCAGGCCCGGCCAGTCCGAAGCATACAGTTCCCACGGGCTTTTCCTCAGTTCCTCCGCTCGGCCCGGCAATGCCGCTGACAGCCAGACCATATGTCGCACCTGCCACTCTCTGCACACCTTCGGCCATTTCCCGCACACATTCCTCACTCACAGCACCGTATGTTTCCAGTGTTTCGGGTTTTACACCCAATATCCTGATTTTTGCTTCATTGGAATAGGTGACTGCGGAAAAAAGAAAATAATCCGAGCTGCCCGGCACATCCGTAATGCGGCTGGCAATCAGGCCGCCGGTGCAGCTTTCTGCCAAAGCCAGACTTGCATTTTTTTCCCGCAGCATACGGCCCACCACTGCTTCCATGTTTTCCCCTGCTGTGGAAAAAACTTTATTCCCCATTTTTTCCAGAACCCATGCTTTGGCTGCTGCCAACTGCCGTTCCAGTTCTTCCCCTGATTTGTGACTGCCGTAAAGTTTGATCTGGGTTTCCGGAAACTTCGCCCGCAGTCCCAGCCGGATGGCGGGAAACAGGGAAGGCAGATCCGCCATCATTTCTCCGACCCGTGATTCCCCCAGTCCGAAAGTGGAAATGGTCACTGTCCGGTGAACTGTGCGGTCTCCCCGGAGTTTCTCAATCCGGGGCATGACCTGTTCCGCAAACATCCTTTTCATCTCAAAGGGAACACCGGGCATGAAGAAAAACCGGCATTTGCCGATGTTCAGGGTGAAGCCGGGAGCGGTTCCCACGGGATTGTCCAGCATTTCCGATCCCTGCGGAAGCATGGCCTGTTTGCGGTTGGATTCTGTCATGACCCAGCCGCGGGAGGCAAAATACGCTGCTATGGAATCAAAAGCCTTCTGATGCAGAAGCAGAGGCACGTTCACAGCCTTTGCCGCAGCCTCGGCTGTCAGATCGTCCGTTGTCGGCCCCAGCCCGCCTGTGACCAGAACCATATCAGCCCGTGCGCCGATCTCCCGAAACACGGTTATCAGCATGGACATGTCATCTCCCACGCAGTTGTGGCGGGTTACATCAATGCCGGTCTCTTCCAGCTTCTGCGCCAGCCACGCGGCATTGGTGTCTGCCAGCGCACCGGAGCGGATTTCATCACCAGTGGATAGTATTTCTGCAATCATATTTATCAGTTACCAGTTGTCAGTTTACAGTGTTTGAACAGGATTATGCATGATTATACAGGATTTACAGGATAATATAAGATTAAAATGAGTCAATGTGTGTCTTTATCCTGTCTGTCTTGTATAATCCTGCATAATCCTGTTCACAGTGTTTGAACACTATTATACCGATTCCCCATTGAAAAGATACTTATAACCAGGCAAAAAGAAGTTTTCGTGTGTTCAAAAAACCGGATTTTTCCGAAAAATCCGGTTTTTCCGAAAAAATTATATTTCAGATCAATGGAGAATTGGTATTATACAGGATTTACAGGATTTACAGTATAATGCAAGATTAAAAGCGTCTTTGTTCTGTCCATCTTGTATATCCTGCATAATCCTGTTGATGATACTGCTACACCTCCCGCGGCCAGGGACAACTGTTCCGGTGGTAATAGTTGGTTGATTCCCGCGTGAGGATGATCCGGGCATCTGCAATCGTAATGCCGTGCTCATGCACAATGACCGGGTTCAAATCCATTTCCTCAATCTCCGGATAGGATTCAATGACTTCGGAACACATGAGCAGCGCGGCTTTCACGGCTTTGGTGTCATAGGGGCCGTGTCCCCTGTAGCCTTCCAGAATCGGAGCGGAGCGGATTTCATTGAGCATGGATTTGGCATAGGTCGGTGAAATGGGCAGCACACGGGTGGAAAAATCCTTGAGAATCTCCACCATGATGCCGCCGAGTCCGTACATGATGATGGGTCCGAACTGCTCATCAATCCTGGTTCCGATAATGATTTCTATCCCTTTTTTTGCCATAGGCAAAACCAGCACGCCCCGGATATCCGCATCCGGTTTGTATTTTTTTGCCTCTGTCATAATGCTGTCAAATGCTTCCCGGATTTCCTTTTCAGAACGCAGATTGAGACGCACACCTTTGGCATCACTTTTGTGCAGAATGTCCGGAGACACAATCTTCATGACAATTTTTCCGCTCAGACGTGCTGCCCTTTCCACTGCCTCATCAGCCGTGTGCACCAGACGATCCCGGAAAGCCGGTGCGCCATGAAGATGCAGCAGTTTTTTGGCCTCATGCTCCAGCAGCACATTTCTTCCCTCCACCCGCGCATTGCAGATAATGGCATCTCCTTCGGGTTCGGCTTTGGAGCGCCAGTGAAACGTGAAATTGGCTTTGGCATGATATTTCTGCAGATAGGTTCCCCGCTCCGAGAGTGCGGACATGCATTTGCAGGCCACATCCAGAGAATCATAGACCGGTATGCCGTAATAGCGCAGCAGATGCAGGGAGTGGGGTTTTTCCGAATTGTAGAGGCTGTGAACAATAATCGGCTTTTTTCTCTTTTTCACCATTTTTCCCATGCGATGGGCCGCATCCTCTTCCATCAGGGAAAGACTGGGCGCAAAACGGATGCCGTAACCGCCAAACAGTCCCACAATCAGCAGCCCGTCAATCTCCGGATCTTTGAGAATCATATCCGCACAGTCCGCAAAAACCGTGGGATCCGCATCGGTTCCGCCGGCCACATCCACAGGATTGGCAACCGTGGCCGCTGCAGGCAGAATCTCCCGGAGTCTGTCCTGGGTTTTGGCAGACAGTTGGGGAATTTCCAGACCGAAATCAGACAGAATATCCGCTGCAATGGTCGCGTGGCCTCCGCCGTCTGCCAGAATGGCCACTTTTTTTTCCCTGATAATGGGAAGAGAGGACAGGGTTTCTGCCACAGGAAAGAGTTCATCCGAATTTTCAATCACCAGAATGCCCGCGCGCTGAAATGCGGTTTTGGCAACAAAGGACATGCCGGCCAGCGCGCCCGTGTGCGATCCGGCAGACCGTCTTCCTGTGGTGGATCTGCCGCTTTTGAGCAGAATAATGGGCTTGACAGCGCTGGTTTTATGCGCCTCCTGCAGAAACCGCCTGCCGTCACGCATTCCCTCCACATACATGAGAATGGCTTTGGTTTCCGGATCATCCCTGAAAAATTCCAGATATTCGTGAAAACGGATGTCGGCCTCGTTTCCCACGCCCACATAATAGGAAAAGCCTTTGAGACTTTTGAGTTTGGCTTCGGTCATGATGGTCAGGGCCATATTGCCGCTTTGGGAAAGCAGCGCGATGTCGCCTTTGGGAACATCCTGCAGCCCCACCAGATTCATGCCGGTTTTCAGGTTCATCATGCCGGAAGTGTTGGGGCCGATGATGCGAATATAGTTTTTCCGTGCCACAGCCACAATGTCATTTTCCAGTTTCCGGCCTTCGGTTCCGGTTTCCCCGAATCCGCCCGCGATAATCACTGCGCCTTTTATGCCTTTTTTGCCGCAGTCTTCCAGCACTCCGGGAATGGTTTTTGCGGGCGTGGTAATCAAAGCCATATCCACAGAGCCTTCAATATCATTGAGAGAAGCATAGCATTTGAGACCCAGAATGCTTTTTTCCTTTGGATTGACCGGATAAATCAGCCCCTCATACCGCTGCTTCTGCAGGGTGCGGATGGCCTGAAATCCCCGTTTGGTTTCATTTTTGGACGCGCCGATCACGGCCACGGATTCTGCATTCAGCACTTTTTCCAGAGACATGGTAAACCCCTTTTTCTTTGATCTGCTTTGCAGTTGCAGGTTTTGATGACATTGCATTGGGAAGTTTCCGTTTGGATTCCTCTTTACAAACCCTTAGGGTTTTTCGTAATGGCAGACGGAGAGATTATGAACCTGCTCCTGCAAACTGTTTTATGGGAACTCCAAAGAAATAAAATACCCAATTTTTATGGGAAATCTGCAGGGGCGACCGGCCGATCGCCCCTACAGGGGGTAGATTATTTATTGGAAAATCCCTATCTCCTTTTTCTTTCCTCAAATTTTTCCAAAGATGCCTGCCGTTCTTTGGTGGATACACAGGCCAGACAGGCTTCCACCTCAAAATCCATCAGGCTTTGCAGACTGATGCCGGTCTGTGCCATTGCCAGCCCCTTTTTGATCATTTTCACAGAAAAAGCGGAATTCGCGGCAATCTTGTGCGCCATTTCCTTTGCTTTTTCCATAAGCTGATCCGCAGGAACCGCAAGGTTGACCAGTCCGATGCGCTCTGCCTCTTTTCCGTCCATATTCTCTGCGGTGAACAGCAGTTCTTTGGCTTTTGCCGGGCCGATGAGTTCCTGCACCAGCCGGAATGCGCCGCCTGTAACCGAGGATGTCACTCTGGCTTCCGGTGAGCCAATCTGCGCATCTTCGGCTGCAATGCGGATGTCACAGGCCAGCGCGAGTTCATAACCGGAACCCAGCGCATAACCGTTGATAGCCGCAATGGTGGGTTTCTCAAACCCGATGATTTTCAGGGAAGCCTCCTGCAGGGTTTCCAGATACTGCCGGTACTGCTCTGCCGTGCGGGTTTTGGATTCCTTCAGATCCGCACCTGTGGAAAAGGCCCGGCCTTCGCCGGTGACAATCAGAACTTTGATTTCCGGGTCTGTTTTCACATCTTCCAGAGCATCCTGAAATTCCAGCCAAAGCTGCCTGTTCATGGCATTGAGAACTTTGGGACGGTTCAGGCGGATGATGGCAATGCCTGCTTCTTTTTCATAAAGGATACATTCATACATTCTTCACTCCTCTTCATCTGTAATGGATTATATTCGGATGGTAAATGAACTGCCTTGCCGCAAGCGGCGGGAATCAGCCAGAACGAGATTCGATTTTCATGGAGAGTATGGGAAACAGTGTTTTTTCTGCTTTTTTGTCTTCTGCGGGAACTGTCTTTTTCCATATCGATCATACTGATTCGCCTTTGAAATCATGGTTTCCCTTAACCGCAAAGGTCACAAAGAGAGCACAAAGGTCACAAAAAAACTGACAGCACTGCATAAAATCAGCGGTGAATCGGTGTGACGCAACGTATGGTTTCAATGTGGATTCGGTATCATACCGAATCGCTGTTGAAGTTATATAATATTTTCTGCCGGTTCCCCGGAAAAACCGGATTTTTCCAAAAAATCCGGTTTTTTGAATACCGGAAAACGTTCGGCTGTGCAGAAAGCATCATATCAAATCAATGGAGAATTGGTATAATGCCGAATCGCTGTTGAATTTATGCAATACTTACCTTTACGTTAAGGACGAAGGAGTCCCGAACTGAAAGTCAGGGACACTGAAATGATTCGGAAATCCGGCCAAAATTCCGTTTCACTTCATTTTGGCACTCCGGAGATTCCTTAACTTTATTGTATAAAACAAACAGCGATTTGGTATAATGCTCAGCCACTGCTGTTCCTCTGCACATTTTCAGGAGAAATCATGTCCCCGTCTTTTCTGTGCCGTTCCATGATTTTTTCCGTATGTTTGCGGATGCGTTCCCTTTTTCTGCGAATCCACAGCAACTGCAGTTTTTCCCCCAGTCCCGGTTTTTCTTTTCCCCTGTAGTGCAGCAGCAGGGCATTTCTGTCCGCGTGGGTGAAAAATTCATCCGGCAGGCTGAACCCCAGTTCCGCAAGGCTTTTGATCACCCATCGGAAGCGGAAATGTTTCCTCTGCCGGATTCGCTGGAGATCATACACGGCAACACCGGGTTTGTCAGATTTTTCATCATAGTGAATGAGAACATGATCCGCATTGAAATCACAGTGGTTCAGTCCTGCATTGTGCATTTTCCGGGCATACCGGGCAATTTCGGCCAGCAGCGTTTTCCTTTCCTCCGGATTTCTCATGCGTTCCTGAAATCCCGCGTTGTGCGCCAGCAGATTTTCCAGACTCACAAAAGGGCTGAAATCCTCGGTCACAATAAAAGATCTCCCTCCGGAACACTCGCCTGCCGCGACCGGATCAACTGTTGCAAGTCCGTGTTTCCGAAACCGGCAGATATGAAAAAACTCCTTTCTGCCCTCTGAGAGAAATCGTGGGGAATGTTTGCGTCCGGCATATTCCGTATGATGTCTTTTGATGAAAAAATATCTCCAGCCATTGCCGTCAGGAATTTTCAGACGTATCACATCTCTTTCCCTGATTTTTTTGATCAGACAGGCATCCGTACCGCTGTCTGCATACTGCCACAGGGCCTCAGAAGAATCAAGGCGCATACCGCGCAGCAAATCCGCATATGCCCGGTTGACAAGCAGATTTTCATTTTCCGTATATTCTGTGACAGAGGCATCCGGCATTTCAGCTCTTTTTCATTCGCATAACAAAGGCATAAAGTTCAAGCATCTCAGTCATGTATTTTTCCATGTCATACCGGGCTGCCGTGACTGCGGCCTGATTTCCGATTTCCTTTCTCAGCAAACGGTCTTTCAGCCGGTAAATGCTTTCCGCGAGCTGGGCCGGTCTGTTTTTTTCCAGAACAAACCCGTCTTTTCCGCTGTGAATCACCTCAGATGCGCCGCAGGTGTCGGAAACAATGACCGGCAGTCCGCAGGCCATAGCCTCCAGACAGACATTGCCAAAGGCATCGTAATGGCTGGGAAAGACAAATATATCCGCAGCAGCGAAATATCTTTCCATCTGCGGTCTGTGCCCCAGAAATCCCACCTGTCCCTCAATTTTGCATTTGGCAGCCTTTTTCTGATAAGGCCCGATTCTGCCGCTTCCCACCACCAGCAGTCTGTATCTTTTGTCTTCAAGCAGGCGCATGGCCTCCAGCACTGCGGCCAGATTTTTGCGTCTGTGATCATTGGAAATGAAAAGCAGCAGGATTTCATCATCTCTGATGCTGTACATGTCCCGGATGGATTTTCTGTATTTTTCTTTCACACCCGGATGGAATACGGACGTGTCAATGCCGCTGCAAATGACCGCAATCCGTTCCGGTTCCATGCCGTAATGGGTGATGATTTCCTGCTTTGTCATTTGGGAAATGGCCAGAATCATGCGGGCCCCGCCATGTACGAATATCTTCTCTTCCAGCCATTTCAGGGCCAGACGCCTGGGCGTTGCGGCAAACAGACGCCGGATCAGCGGATGGGGACAGCGGTGCATCATCTGCACCGGACTGATGCCGTCAGATACGCGGAAAATATCCTGCTGCAGTATCCGATCCATGGCATGAACAATGTCAAACTCCTGTTCCGCCAGGATCCGCTTTGCATTCCAGGCAAAGGAAAGGTTTTTTCCCGGAGAGGAAATTCTCATCATGGGAACCTGATGAAACATGACACCCGGAACCCCATCCTTCCACCGGTTTGCATAAATATGCACCTCATGCCCTGCTTTGAGAAGTTCCCGGCTCAGAAGCACAGTGTCTCTTTCCAGTCCGCCCATGCCAAGACCGTATTTGTGGCACACCAGCGCGATTTTCATTTCCTTACCTCATATACTGTCATTTTCCCGTGTCTGTCAGTCTGCCATTGACGGATTCTGACAAATTTTGCATTTTCCATAAGTTCTTCCACTCTTTGATTTCCCCATTCTTTTTCATCCCAGACCAGATACTGGCAGCCCAGATTTTCAATAAGCCGAAGTCCGGAATCATCTGTTTTTTCAACAACGCAGAAGGGATCAAAACAGGGAGCGCCCTCGTAATTCACATTGGCATAAAAATGAACTGCACTGATTTCCTTAAAGGCCCCGGCCACCGTCACAGCGTGTGTGTTTTTCTCCCTTTCCGCAAGGAACTCCCCGATTTCCCGGTAGATCCGCTTGTCCTTAACATAATTTGCCACCAGGCTTTTGGGCAAAGCCGCAGAGATCATCACCAGGCATACCAGCGCATAACTGAGCGTATGTCTTAACGGAAACCTGGTGCGGAGATGCTGCGACAGTTTTTCAATTCCATACCCGGCAAACACAAACGCGGGCAGCAGAAACAGCATGGTGAAACGGCTGGTTATGGCCCAGTTGTAGATGATCTGGGAGTAAAGCACAGGCAGCGCGGCCAGGGAAAGAAAAGTCAGATACAGCAGCCGTGAATCTTTGAAAACGCGGTGACGGGCCTCTGCCATCCCGATGATCAGAAAAATGAAAAAAAGATAAAACAGGGTTTCCACAATCTGAACAGCCAGTGCACCAAGAGCAATCAGCCAGACCAGGTTGCGCACAACAGGGAAAAAAAAAGGACTGAAGCCATCAGGTTCCTGCTGGTCAAGGATTTTCAGATGCTCGCGCACCTCAGCGTATTTGGAGAAAAATTCCAGCGGACGGCTCAGCAGCCTTTCCGGTTTCAGAAGATTGAGGACATCTGCATGGGAAACATACAGGTAAAGGATTCCGAATGCGGAAACTGCAAGAACAGGCAGCAGAAACGACAACAGGGCAAAGCATTTGCGCCTGTGTCCGGAAAAAACAAGGAATGCACCGGATGTGATAAGAAACAAAGCGCCTTCAATTCTGGCCCATGTTCCCATCAGAAAGCACAGACAGCTTAAAGCCGCGAGTGTGAGGGATTTCAGAGAAAGCCGATGATCCCCCTGATTCTCCAGGAAAACAAGAAAGAGAAACAGTCCTGAGGCAGAGAAAAACCAGTACACCGGATCCCGGAGGACATCGGAACTGAGCAGTGCAAAAGAGGGGATCAGGGCAAAGGCCAGAAGCGTAAGTGTGCTGAGGTTCTCATCAAAGAAACGCCGAAACACCAGATACAGGGGAAGCAGCATGAGGGTGCCGAAAAGCAGGGACACACTTCGGGCAGCCATAACCCAGTCTCCGCACAGTCTGTATCCCGTCAGGACAAAAAAAGGGTAATTGGAAAGATACTCATAGCAGTCCGTCAGGGCGTCATGCAGGCCGTAATGCAGGGCCTTTGCCTGCTGAATATAGAGAAAACCGTCCGGGTTGATCAGGGGAATGCTGAAAAACAGATACACACGCAGCGCAAAACCCAGCCCCATCACCAGCCAGGCTGCCCGCGAAATCTTCCATGCGGAGGGCGTGGCGATTTTGCCGACTGTCATATATCCTCCGCAGAGGGCTGCCCGGAGACTGAACACTCAAAACCTGACACCTGACACCTGACACTCATATATCCCCCACCGGAATTTCCACATGAAACACGGTTCCCTGTCCTTCTTCAGATTCCACCCACACCGCTCCCCGGTGTTTGTTGACAATCCCCCTGACAATGGAAAGGCCAAGGCCGGTTCCGCTTTCTTTTGTGGTATAGAATGCCTTGAAGATTTTTTCCCTTTCCGAAGCCGGAATGCCCGGCCCGGAATCCCGGATCGAAATCAGAATTTTGTCCTCTTTTTCCTTTCCGCTGATCCACAGTTCCCCTTTGCCGTCCATGGCCTGCACCGCATTGAGGACCAGATTCAGAAAAACCTGGCGCAGCCCGTTGATGTCACAGCAGGCCAGCAGGGGGCTTTCCCAGTTTTTGTGAACCCTGATTCCGCGTTTGAGGGCATTGTAGGCCAGAATCAGCGTACTTTCCAGCGCATCGGCCACATCCCTGCACATGGGTTCAAAATCATCACTGACTTTGGAGAAATTCCGGATATTTTCCATCAGCCCCCGTATCCGTTCCACCCCGGTCTCAATGATTTCATAATTCCGGCTCATGTCTTTGCGGATTTTGTCCAGCCGGTTGCGGTGCCGGGCTTCCTGTATCTGCCGGATCACATGGGGCGGCACATCCGGATCCCGCAGTATTTTTTCACAGGCTTCCAGCATGTCCCATATGTTTTCCGAGTACAGACTGTTCATCTGTGTGGTGCCGATAATGGCTGTGAGGGGATTGTTGACCTCATGAATGATGCCTGCCGCAATCTGCCCGATGGTGGCGATGCGTTCATTTCTCAGATACTGCTCCTGCTTTCTGACATTCTCCAGCACTTCTGAAGAGGTTTCCAGCAGCAGCCGCAGCAGACTGCGTTTGTCCTCAGACATGGGCAGATCACTGTCCCATACCAGAATGAAGTAATTTCCCACAATATCCTTCAGAGGCATGACCATGATGCCTTCTATCTGGGAAATATCCGATATGGTCGGCAGATGGGAGGCAATTTTTCGGATCAGTTCCTCTGTGTCTGAAAAATCAATATTTTCAGAAGTGATCTCCACATCAGCCTTTCCGCATTCCATTTTGGCAATAAACCCCTTGTGCGCGTCAATGAGATGAAGAACCTCATTGAGAATGGCTGTGAGCACCCCTCGCACAGAAGAGATGCTCAGGGTTTTCAGACGCCGGACCGCCACCAGCAGGCGTTCCAGATATTCCCTGTGCCGGAGGGCCCTCTGCTCCAGATTCCATTTCCGGGTCAGGGAAAGGGCCAGTTGCCGGATTTCCTCGGGATCAAAGGGTTTTTTCAGGTAAAGCAGTTTTTCGGGGCTTCCCACCTTTTCCACAATCTCCCGGCGCTCCCTGTCTGAATAGGCCGTTACAATAACGATTTCAATATGTTCATCCGCTTCCCGTATGCGCCGGGCAGTTTCCACTCCATCCCATCCCGGAGGCATCCGGATATCCACAAAAACCAGGGCAAAAGGCTGCCCCGACACGCTGGCCTGTTTGATCAGATGATAACCCTTCTCTCCCTGCAGGGCAGTGGTCAGTTCATATCCCTCCTCTGCCTTTTTTTCCTCCTCCCCGGTCTCACCAAACAGTTCGGCCTCCAAATCGGCCGCCTTTTTTTCCAGGGAGGTCAGCCCGCCTGCAGCGACTGTCAAAATCAGTCTGTAATCCTTCAGTATGGATTCCTCATCGTCAATCACGATGATCTTCCTGTTCATTTTTTCTCTCCTCCCGGTATGGGCAATTTGATGATCACCTGTGCGCCTTTGTCAGCACCTTCACTGAGAATGTCAATTTCTCCTCCCATTGCCCGGATATAGTTGGCTGTGTCATGAAGGCCGAAACCGGTTTCCCTGCCTTTGGTGGAAAAATTGAAACAGAAAACCTTTTCCCGGATTTCCGGCAGAATTCCAATGCCTGTATCGGCAATCACCACCTGAACATATTCTGCTTCCCCATTTTTTTCAAGCCCTGTGATGACACAGATCCGTTTTTCTTTTTCCGGCAAAACCATATCCAGCGATTCATAGGCATTTTTGAAGATATTGATAAAATTCTGGATCATCTTGTTGCGATCCAGAAAAAGCGGGGGAAGGTCTTTGAGAATGAATTCCGTCTGTATTCCCCTTCGCACAATGGAATCCGAGAGCATCTCTTCTGCATCCCGGATGATGTCATTGAGATCCACAAGGCTTTCCTGTCCGCGCACACCCGCATATTTCTGCTGGATTGCGATGATTTCCATGATATGATCCAGCCCTTTTCTCAGAAAATCCAGATCATCGCGGAACATATTATGCTTTTCCCTGAAAATATCAACCGTAAGCGCAAAAAAAGAAAGCAGCCGATCCCATCGGGTGCTCTCTGTCTCACTGCTTCCCGGTCTCATTTCCCGCATACGGAACTGATCAAGGATTTTCTGCAGAGATCGGATTTCTTTCTCAGGAAGATGCTTTTCCATGCCGCAGATCCGGACATTGACCGAATTGATGGCATTTCCGATATTGTGCAGAACCGAGACAGCCATTTCCGCCATGCCTGCCCGGTGCGCACTCAGAGCGAGCTGTTTTCTGGTTTCCTCCAGACTGGTGACAGCCGCAGACAGATTGATGTTGGCAGCCATGAGTTCACGGGTTTTTTCCTCCACCATCTGCTCCAGATTTTCCGTATAGCGCTTGAGCCGGTTTTCCATTTTCCGAATTTCTGTGACATCCCGGACAATTGCCTGAATGCAGGGACTGTCTTCGTAATGGATCAGATTGACGGAAAGACTGGCCGGAAACTGCCTGCCTTTTCTGTCCTTTGCCCGTATGCGGTAATTGCTGAGACTTCTCTCTGTTTTCAGGGCATTGAGCAGCATGGGTCTGTCCTCTTCGGGATTTGCGTACAGCCCAGCGCTTCCGAGTGCAAAGACCTCGGCCGAATCAGCAAACCGGAACATCTGCAGAAAAGCCCGGTTAAACGAAACAATTTTTCCCTCCATTGTGGTAATCAGAACCCCGTCAGGAGCGGATTCAAACAAATCCCTGTATTTTTTTTCAGACCTGCGGAGTTCCTCTTCCATTTTTTTCCTGCGGATAATTTCCTGCTCCCGTTCCCGGACCGTAATTTCCAGTTCCTTTGCATGCTGTTTCAGCAATTCCTCTTTTTCCTCGTAATACAGAATTTTTTTTCGCAGTTCCTCAGGAGTGATCTTCATTCCGGCCAGAATTTCACCGTAGAGCGCTGAAAGTTCCTTTGCCTCGGACGGAGAAAACAGTCCGGCTTTCTGCAGGAGCACATGGGCAGTGGCGGATCCCACGGCTCCGGACAGTCCTTTTTCCACTTCTCCGTACAGTTGCGCGAGTTCATGAATGGAAATTTTTCTCTTTTCCCGGATGCCGGTTTTTTCAAGGCAGTTATCCAGCAGGGCGTCTGCCTCGTCTGTGCGGAAATACTCCTGCAGTATCGGAAGAAGGAGCATTTTTTTCTCAGACAGGCAAATGCGTGTTTCTCCCCGGACGGATCTGAATCTGATTCCATATTCAGGCGCAGTTGCTGCAAAA
>CAZDIU010000025.1:0-31080 GCA_964505535.1 uncultured Desulfobacterales bacterium
GAAATCCGGATAAAAAACAAATTCTCTGCAAAATGTTTCAAGTAATGGTATACATGATGTTAATCTTTCATTATATTATCCAGAACGAAATTTTTATGTCTCTTTTTGGGGCATAACTGATGATCAGACAGATTTTCCCATACAGCAGCCCGGATTTTATATACTGTATCTGAAATTGCAAGAAAAAACTTTTCCGGAGCATTTATTCCGCATGATACCGGTAATACGCCGCGCAGGTTCCCTCGCTGGAAACCATGCACGGGCCGACCGGGTTCATGGGCGTACATTTCTTTTTGTACAAAGGGCATTCCGGCGGTATGACCTGACCGGTTATCACAAGCCCGCACGCGCAGCCTTTGGGTTCCACAGCAGGTTTCATTTCAATGCCAAGCATCTTCTGCGCATCAAAGTGCTCAAATTCGGGCCGGAATTTCATGCCGCTTTGGGGGATCATTCCCATGCCCCGCCAGCAAGCATCCGCAGGGACAAATACTTTGTTCATGATTTCCAAAGCCTTTGCATTTCCCTGCGGAGTGACAGCACGGGGATACGCATTTTCCAATGCAGGGGAACAGGTCTCAATCTGGAAAATCAGGCGGAACACGGCGTGCAGTATATCAGCAGGTTCAAATCCGGCTATCACGCAGGGAATCTGATGCGTTTCAAAAAAAGGACGATAAGCGTCTGTGCCGATAATCACGGACACATGCCCCGGAAGAAGAAAGCCATCCACCTGAATCTGTTTCATTTTTCCCAGAGCATACAAAGCGGGAATCACCCGTTTGTGTGCGGAAAAGACCAGAAAATTGTCCAGATTCATCTCTTTGGCAGAAAGCACGGCAGCCGCGACTGTGGGGGCTGTGGTTTCAAACCCAACACCCGGAAACACAATTTTTTTCTCCGGATGCTTCTGTGCGATTTCCAGTGCGTCCATTGTGGAATACACCATACGCACATCCCTGCCCTGTCCCCGTTCCATTTGGAGAGAAGAACCGGTTCCCGGCACTCTCATCAGATCCCCGAAGGTGGTGACAATCACATCTTCAATCCCGGCCATGCGGATAAACGCGTCAATTTCGCTCTGATCCGTCACGCAGACCGGACATCCGGGGCCGGAAAGCAGGGTAACGGTTTTCGGCAGAACCGAGCGGATGCCGTTGCGGAAAATGGACATGGTATGGGTTCCGCACACTTCCATCAGACGGATGTTTCGCGTACTGAGAGTTCGGATCTGTTCAATCAGACTGCGGGAAATCTCCGGATCTCTGTATTCTTCCATATGTCGGATGGTCATAATAAAATTCTCTCCCTATTGTGCAGGCCGATTATATAACCGGCAGTCAGATGAATGCAGGCACAGGTTTTCCTGAAAATTGTTTCTGTCTGAAATCCGCAAACGATCAGCCGCAGCTTCCCCTGTCATTGCAGCGAACCCCGTAATCCGGCAAGTTAAACAAGTTCCGGAAACCGATTTTTGTCGGTATGACAGGATGAATAAGAATATTTTTTTCTTGCAATGGCAACAGTCGCATTTCTGGTGCAGTGTTTGGGCACAAGCAGTTCTCCGTTTCCGGATGCCAGAATCGCGGCAGCCTCGCATACACTTGGCACGCCGATATGTTTTTCCACCACCTGCGAAGGATTTTCAATTCCCATCACCTGTTTCAGACTTTCCCGTTCATAAAAAACCAGATCAGCGCGCAGTTCTTTTGCCAGGTCAATCAGTCCGATCTCATCCTTTTTTACATCCACACTTGCCAGGACATGGAGACTGTGGGGCGAAAGATGGTATTTTTTCAGTGTTTCCAAAAGCAGATTTTTCATTTCTTCTTTCCCGGTTCCCCGATTGCAGCCCATTCCCGCAGCAAGGGAAGGAGGACGCAGGACAAGAATCTGTCCGGGCAGATCTCTTGCACAATCATCAGCAAAAATGCCAGGCATATTCTGCGGATATGTGTTATTTTCATCCGGATGAAAAAGGCAGGATTCCGGAATCCTGCCTTTGATCAGGCCAAAGGGATCATGGAAAAAAATTTTTTTCCCCATAAGCAGGGCCATGCTGACATGCTTAATTGCTGCCGGATTTTCAATATGCAGCCCCAGATCTTTGGCAATGAGATCAATGGCCGGAACCTGATGAATGTCTGTTGCTGTGGTGATAACCGGAACTGCGCCTGCAATTTCCGAAATCTTTTTTGCCAGTTCATTGGCTCCTCCGATATGGCCGGAAATCAGGCTGATGGCATGAAATCCCAGTTCATCCATGACCACCACTGCGGGATCAAGGGTTTTGTGACGAAGCAGGGGTGCAATCATCCGAACCGCAATGCCCGTGGCCATGACAAAAATATGTCCGCTGAAGTTATGGAAACAGCGGGAAATTTCATCTGACAACCGATCAAAATAAACAGCCGAAATGCCGCTTTCTTCCAAAGAAGAGGAAAGAAACAGATCTGTTTCAGGCATGGATTTCTGAATGCGCAAAGCCAGTTGCGCAGCTTTGGGAGTCAGTGCCCACAGAGCGGTTTTGCTGTTTCGATCATGAGAATGCAAGTGTTTCTTCCTTTGAAATGCAAAAATGCCATTTTTGCATTCTGATCTGTTTACAATGCGAATCAAGAGTTAAAAATTTCATAATGAACATAAACAGACTGTTGTATATTCATGCAGGATTTGCACAGGATTTGACTCATAATTCGCATTTACAGTTCAATCCGGTAATAAATATCTTTGAGGCAAAGTTCCACATCCAGGGACTGGAGGGTAAAACAGTCTGAAATGATTTCAAATTCTTCCAAAATCCAGAAACCAGATTCATTTTTATGATAATGCTCCACATTGGAGGAATACTGATCCACTGTGACATATTCCCGAAAAGAGGGAATTTTCCGGTAAGCCTTGAATTTTGCGCCCCTGTCGTAATCTGCTGTGGATTCGGACAGAACTTCAAAAATGACCAGCGGATTGGCAATCGTGTCTCTTCTGCCTTCACTGAATTCAATATTCCCGCACACAACGGTCACATCCGGATAGGTGTAGTGCTTTGCCGGATCAATCTGAACTCTCATATCTCCTGCATATACAAAACAGTTTCGATTATGCAGTGCGGAATGCAGTGCAGCCGTTATATTGACCGCAATTACATTGTGATTGTGAGTTGCTCCGGACATGTCAAATAGTTCGCCATGATAATACTCGCTTTTGTATTCGGCATCCTCCTCCATTGCAAAATATTCTTCGGCAGAAATGTATTTTTCTTTGAGTTGAAGCATGGTTTTCTCCTTTTTTAAAAATGCCGCTGCATTAATGCGATAATGATTCATCCGGAAAGCCAAACTTTCAGCCTGGCTTTCCTCTGTATCCTGCGTCAATGGGATTGCACCATCTCCTCCAGCAGATCATCATACGCGGAAATCATGTTTTTCCATGCAAAACGGCCCATTGCCGTTGCCGTATGCCTGCGCAGTTTCCGAAATTCGGGGAAATCGGCAATCATGCGAAAAAGTTTTTCAGCCAGTTCCTCCGCATCGTTGTAAAGAAAATCCGCATGAAATTCCTGCGGCAGAATTTCCGGATAGGAAAGACGATTCGGCAGCAGCGGAAGACAGCCGCAGCCTATGGCCTCAACAACGGATATGCCGAAATTTTCCCCAATGGCCGTGCTTACCACAATGCCGCCCTGACGGAGCATACGGATGTATTCGCTGCGGGATTTCAGATAACCGCAGTGAACAATCCGGTTTCCATAGCGCTCCTTTGCAGAGCGGAACACCTCCGGAACCCGGCGGAAGTTTTCCCCCAGCAGGGCCAGCCGGAAATTTGCGCCTTTGTCCGCAACCCTGTCCAGTGCCTGAAAAAAAACTTCCGGAGCCTTGTCAAATTCCCATCGGTGATTCCAGACAATCAATGGCGGCAGGCTGTTTTTTTCTTTATCCCCGGAGAATTCATCCCCGGCCAGGGGGGAAAAACGGCAGCCCGGATATAAAACCTGAGATTTGGACCGGATGGCTTCCATTACCCACATTGGACGGAATTCCGGCATCCTGTTCAGGAAAACAGGAAGAAATGAAAAGAAGGTTTCATAATGAAAACAGGAATTGAACACCACCCGATCCGCTGCCAGTGCGGTAGTGATATCTGTAAATCCGTACTGATAATCCATTTTCTCACCCGGTGCAAGCGGATAGGCAAACTGGTTTTCATGAAAATACAGCAGCACCGGAGGACAGGCAGCCCCGCTAAGGGTTTTGAAATCCGACAGGCTCATCATGTTTGTGACAATCAGACCGTCAAAGGATTTCAGGTTTCTGATTTCCTGAACAAGCCAGAGAGCCGCGCCGCGCATCCGCCATTTCCAGAACCGCGCGGGAAGAGAGACAATTTCAATCTCATGCCCGGAATTTTCCGCAAGCCCTTCGGCAAATTCCCGGTGGGAGCCCCCGAAAAAAGATTCAAGAAAAAGAAATCTCAATTTTCAGCCCCTCCGGGCGCTGTTCCATACACAGTTTTCAGCACTGTATCCCCATCGTCTCTGATTCCATGAATAATTATTTAATATCATAGCACAATTTTTTTGAAAAACACAAGCATTATTTGCTGTGTCAAAAAAAGACCCCTTTGCCCGGCTTGGCAGACTGTCTGCCATCGCATTCCCAAAGCCTGGGAGTCAGTTGCATCTTGTGCTGTTTCTGCACAGCAAACGAAAACAGAAGAAAAATTTTTCTTGACCTTTCCGAACCTGAACAGATAAAAGAAAAAAACATCTGTTCCTTTGCCGTTGCCACTGAAAAAAAATAAGGAATCCTGTCAGGTCTTTTAATTTTTTTCCGCTTGGAACTTCCGGATTTGGACACGGAACACAACACACTTTAAATGGAGTCCCGGTGATTTTCACAAAACTTTCTGAAAGTATTGACAAAACCAGCCAGACCCTCAACCGCTGCACGGAATTTCTTCTTTTTGTTCTGGGCATCAGCATGGCACTGATCGTGGCTCTCCAGGTCTTTTTCCGTTATGTGCTGAACCATTCCCTGTTCTGGTCCGAGGAACTGGCGCGTTTTCTTCTGGTGTGGCTCAGCTTTCTGGGAGCGTCATCAGCCTACCGCCGAGGAGTGCATCCGGGAGTGGATGTTTTTTTTGTGCGAATGCCCCTCACTCTTCAGAAAGCCTTGCGGATACTTGTGCATATGGTATCTCTGGCCCTGTTCGGCATCATGATTTTTTTCGGGTGCAAATTTGCCTGGTTTGTCCGTTCCCAGATTTCCCCAGCACTGCTTATGCCCAAATGGATCATCATGGGCATCATCCCTGTCAGCGGAATTCTCTTTGCAGTGCACGGGCTGGCTTTTCTGCTGTCTGAATTCCGGAGGAAACATGACCACTGAAATCCTTATCCTCTCCCTGCTTTTTCTCTTTGCTGTCAATGCGCCCATTGCCATTGCCATTGCTGCTGCTTCAGTGCTGGGAATTCTGGTGCAGGGGAATTTTTCCCTGATGATGGTGGTGCAGCGCATGTTCGGGGGCACAGATTCCTTTCATCTTATGGCTGTGCCCCTGTTCATGTTCGCTGGTGTGATTATGGAGGAAGGCGGCATCAGCCGGAGAATCATTGACTTTGCCAATGCGCTTGTGGGCTGGCTGCCAGGCGGACTTGCGGCTGTGACCATTGTTTCTGCCATGTTTTTCGCAGGCATTTCCGGTTCTGCCGCAGCAGATGCAGCCGCAGTCGGAGCCATTCTGATCCCGGCCATGAAAAAATCCGGTTATGATTCGGATTTTGCAGCAGCCGTGCAGGCATCCGGAGGTTCCATCGGGGTGATCATTCCGCCGTCCATTCCCATGATTATCTTTGGATTTCTCACAGGAGCCTCCATTGGCCAGCTTTTTGCAGCAGGCATTCTGCCGGGTCTGCTCATCGGTTTTTCCCTGATTGCTGTTTCCACCTTTGTTTCATGGAAAAGAGGATATGCGGGAACCACCGCCTTTTCCCTGCCCGAAGTCTGGCGCACCTTTTACCGTTCCATACTGGCTTTGGGCGCGCCGCTTATCATTTTGGGCGGCATTCTCTTTGGCGTGTTCACTGCCACAGAATCCGCAGCAGTGGCTGTCATTTACGCTCTGGTGGTGAGTATGCTTGTCTACCGGAAAATCGGAATAAAAGACCTTGTGCATCTGTTCCGGAACGGAGCCGTCACCTCATCAATTGTCATGTTCATCATTGCGGCAGCCTCGGTTTTCAGTTGGATTGCAGCCATTGAGGATATTCCTGCACAACTGGCCGGGAGCCTGCTGGGGATAACAGAAAATCCTGTGTTTCTGATTCTGCTTATCAATGCTGTGCTGCTTGTCGCGGGAACCTTTGTGGAAACCACAGCAGCGCTTATCCTTCTGGTTCCCATGATTACGGCCATGCTGCCCTCTCTGGGCATTGATCTGATTCAACTGGGAGCGATTGTTGTGACCAATCTGGCCATTGGAATGCTTACTCCGCCTATGGGCATCTGCCTGATTGTATCCGGTTCCATTTCCGGTGACAGCCTGGCGGCCGTAAGCCGAAGGGTGATGCCCTTCCTGGCAGTTCTTCTTATTGATTTGATGATTATCACCTTTTTTTCGCCCATCACCATGTGGATGGCCGGACTGGTGGCAAAATAGGTTTCGGAACCAACGCTGGCAGGGACAATTCCTCTGATTTTTCCGGAACCGGGCTGCTGCAGGCAAAACTTATGCCCCTTCTTTCGGCACTGCAGTTTTTTTTGTCATCCCTGAACGTTCCGCAATGGCCAGCAGTTCATAGAGCATTCCTTTGTCTTCCGGATTCTGTGCCATGCCCACCATTTTTCCCAGCAGAGCGGACACACTGAGATTTTTCACATCCTCTGCATTGAGACCGAACTGGGTGACAAAGCGGCGAATCTGGGATTTGAAGAATTCCGGATCAGAATTGAAAAAGGTTTCCTTTACATCACTGATGGCTTTGCTGCTCGTGACAAAGCGATCCACGGTTTTGCCTGCAATGACCGCATTCACCACTTTGTCAAAGAACACGGATTCGCCCCCCAGAATGTCGATTTTGGCGGACTTGAGAGCCTGAGCCAGCACTTCGGCCTGATATTTTGCCACTTCCCTGCGGATTTCCATTTCAGCGAGTTCCACCGCCTTTGTCTTTTCCAGTTCCAGCTTGAATTCCTCATGATTTTTGCCCACGGCATCCAGCAGTTTCATGGCATTGGCCTTGCCTTCAATGCCCTTGGCCTCTGCCTGATAATGCAGGGATTCCACTTTGGCTTTTGCGGTTCCCTCTTTTTCAATGGCAGCAGCTCGTGCTTCCAGAACCTGCACATCTGCCAGACCGGGCGCTGCTTTTTCCGCAGTCGCTGCCTCTGCCAGCATTTTTTGGGCTGCGGATTCCTTCTGTGCTTTGTTCTGATAGGCCTCTGCCTCGACCGCAATCTGCTCTGCCCTGAAATCCGCTGCCTTTTTCGCTGCTTCCGCTGCCTTCAGGGCTTTGACCATATCCTCTTCCGCTTTGAGTTCCGCAACCTGACGGGAAGCCTGCGCGGCCTTCACATCAATGACAAGAGCCTCTTCCGCAGATTTCTCCGCCTGGGTGATGGCAACCTTCTTTTCCCGTTCCGCAGTGGCAAATGCCTGCGTGTCTTTGATGCGCTCCTGCTCTTCCACCACGGTTTTTTCCACTTTGACCCGATCCCGGATAACCTCCTGAATATTTTTCTTTTCAATTTCCACGGCCTTGTCTTTTTCAATCCGGGTGAGTTCCACAATCCGCTCCCGCTCGGTGGCTTCCAGCATTCTGTCTTTTTCCAGCCGTTCTGCCTCAATGGCCTCGGTGCGCTCTTTGTTTTTCTGTGCCACAATAATCTGGCGCTGCTTGTTTTCCTCTGCCACATGGATTTCCTCTTCTGTGGTGATGCGCGCACGTTCCGCCTTGAGACGTTCCTCCTGCTGTATCTTTTTGGTGTCAGCCTCCTCACGTGCCTTGATGGATTCCACTTCCCTTCTCTGACGGTTTTCGGCATCAGCCAGTTGGCGTTCCAGTTCCAGAACCGCATCCCTGGCCTCCACATTCTGCCGGGTGATGGTCTTTTCCCTTTCCCGGTCAATCTGGTTGGCAAGAATTTTCTGGTCAGAAGTCAGTTCCGTAATCCGTTTGATGCCCTCGGAATCCATGATATTGTCCGGGTCCAGTTTGCCGATGGGGGTCTGCTCCAGAAAATCAATGGCCGCATCATCCATGACAAAGCCGTTGAGATCCGTGCCGATGACTTTGAGAATTTCTTCCTTGAACTGGTCACGGGAGGTGTAAAGTTCTGAAAAATTGAAATGCTTGCCCACGGTTTTCAGAGCCTCGGAAAATTTTGCCTCAAACAGTTCCTGCAAAGATTTGGGATCTGATGCGCGTTTGCATCCCACAGACTGGGCAACCTTGAGAACATCCTCTTCGGTTTTGTTCACCCGGACAAAAAACGCCACCTTGATGTCAGCCCGGATATTGTCCTTGCAGATCAGTCCCTCGCTTCCCTGCCGGTCAATGGTCACTTTTTCAACTGAAATGTCCATGACTTCCGCCATGTGCAGAATGGGAATCACAATGGAGCCGGAAAAACTGACTTTTGTTCCGCCAATGCCGTTGCGGACCAAAGCCTGCCCCTGCTCCACCTTGCGGTAGAACTTGGCCACCATGGCAAAAAAGCCGAACACCACAAAAATCAGAAAGACAATGCCTGTCACACCGATGCCGGTCAAAAAATTCATGCAAACCTCCCCCTTGTTGAATGATCAGTTCAAAACAGTGCTTTTTTTTAAACTGGATATATATCTTATTTCAGTATTTGACAACTTTTTGAAAGTTCTCAAATCTTATCGGAATTTTCCCACAAAGACGCGAACACTGGTAACAAACCGGATTTTTGAAAAAAATCCGGTTTGTTTTTGATACACGAAAAAGATCATTCCTCCTCATATTTTTCAACAAAATAGATGCCCTTTTCCTTATCCTCATCAAACACCAGCACTTTGTCCCCTTTTGCAAAAACCGTGTCTCTCTGGGTTCGGGCATTGATGCGGATGGGTGCGCCTTTGGTCTGAATGTCCACCTGCCCCACATGGGCATCAACTTTGCTGGTGACAACGGTTCCGGTCCGGTACAGAATCTGCTGATCCGATTTATCCTCCCTGCCCATTGGTCCGATGATTTTCACCACTGCACGGCTTATCAGAACGGTAGTGAAAAAACCCGCAACAATGTTGACAACAAACAGCCCTGTACCCAAAAGTATGGACTGGGCAGGATTGAGATAATGGTTGCCCAGCATGGAAAAAGTCCAGCAGCTCAGCACCAGAATGCTGATGACCATCATGAACGGCACTTCTCCGATATTGAGCATTTCTGTCAGGGAGGAAAACAGTTCTCCGCCGTCATCCGCATCCATGTCCATATCCGGCATCCAGTCCATATCTGCCGCGCCTAATATCACAAAAATCCAGTACAGGAGCATCAGGCCCAGAAGAATGGTGAAGGGAAGGTTAAGAGGGGAAATCGCTGCGTGAAAGAATTCAGACATTTTTTCCTCCCTGTTCTGAAGGGGGTTGGATACAAAGAAGAAGTTTGAATCAAAGGGATAAAAACACAAAAAATCTCTGTGCACTCTGTGGGAAATACCGGATCAGCATGTTCAGAAATTGGTCACATTTCTCTGAGAAAATCTGCGGAACGCACTCTTTTTATTCTCTGACTTTCTTGGCCCGGTTCTGGATATACGCATCCCGGAATGCCTCATAGGGATCAACTGCTGCGTTTTTGAGTGCTTCATAATCGCCGATGCGGAAGGATACGCCGTTGACGGTATCCACAGCCTTCAATCCCACAGACACTCCTGAGTCAACATAGGAAAGCGGAGACAAATAACTGTCACCTGCTTTGCCCGCAGTATCCCGCAGGGAAGACGGCCCCAATACCGGCCAGACAATGTAAAAACCGTTACCCACCCCGTAAACGGCCAGGGTCTGGCCAAAATCCTCCTCCGGCACTCTTTTCAGGGAGGGTTCTCTGTCCGCAGGATTGCCGAAACCGCCAACGCCGACAACCGTGTTGACCATGAATCTGCCCAGTTCCACACCCGCTCTTTCGGTTTTGCCCTGCAGGATGCAGTTGACAAAGCGAACAGGGGTAAAAAGATTGCCAAAAAAATTCCTGATGCCGTTTCGCACCGGTTCCGGCGTTACGGTTTTATAGCCGCTGGCAACCGGTTTGAGCACCCAGAAATACAGTTTGTCATTGACATGAAACATGCCTTTGTTCCACCAGTACAGGGGATCGCTGACCTTCCCGGCAGCTTCATCCTCTTCCTCCAGATCACTGAGAATATCTGCATAGGGATCTTCCGCATCAGCACAAAAGGCCGGATTCAAAAAGCAAATCATCGCAAGCATGAAAACGCACGCAGCAAGTTTGCGGGAAAATACGGTTCTGTTCACTGCAATACCTCAAAAAAAATGTGAAGGATTATTATCAATGCGGTTTCCTTAAGGTTGAGGGAGTCCCGGACTGAAAGTTTGGGAGATGAAACAATTCTGAAAAACTGCCAAACTTTCGGGCTTCGACGTGAACCCAGCCGAACGTTTGGCACTCCATAATTTTCTTAAGGAAACGGCATTGGGTTTGTAACTGGAGCGGCAAAAATGTTTGCGTTCATGCAATCCCTGCCTTTTTCATTGGCGGAATTGTCTGCTGATTTGTCCATTCCTGAGAAAAGATAAAAATCAGGGACTTTCGCGATCCAAAAGTGCTCAGGCAAAATGTTTTCGGGTGTTCAGAAAACCGGATTTTTCCTAAAAATCCGGTTTTTCTGAAAACACCACATCCGAAAATGTATGCTGACTTACTTGTTCTTATCAGCGCCTTCCAGATCCATTCCTCTGCCGCGTTCGTGCTTTTCATTCTTTTCTTTGAGGCGCTGAATCAACTGCTCCGGTTTTTCTTTCTCCAGAATGTTTTTGAACTGACTCCGGTAATTGCTCACCAGACTGACCCCCTCGATATTGATATCATAGATCCACCATTTGTCACTATGAAAATGCATGCTGTAATCCATGGGGATTTCCACTTTTCCTCTGAGGATTTTGCTTTTGACCACAGCCTTGTCTGCTGAAATCATATCCTGGTTGAGGAAAACGATCTCCTCATCATGAAATTCGCCCTGGATCTTGTCAATATAGGTGTTGCGGAGCAGTTCGGTAAATTCCGCAATGAAATCCTCCTGCTGCTTTGGATTGAAATCCCGCCAGCTTCGTGCCAGTGCCCGCATGGAAATCAGTTTGAAATCAAAAGCTTCTTTGACAATTTCCCATATTTTCTCCCTCTGCAGTTCCTTTTTGTCCGGCGCGGTGTACTGCGGATCCTTGAGAAGGGCGATACCCTTTTCAATGGGGATTTTCACCTGCTCCATAGGTCCGGGCTGCGCACCATGCACAGGAACCGTCATCCAAATGGCAAGTATGATGACAAACGGAAATATTCTCTTTTTCATTGCACTTCTCCTTTTTCACAGCATTCGGCTTACATGCTGCCGAATACATATTTTTTAATCATATCCTCCAAATCAATGGCAGATTCTGTCTCTGTAATCACATCTCCGGACTTGAGGAATTCCTCTGATCCGCCCGGAGAAATTTTGATATATTTGTCGCCGATCAGACCGGATGTCTTGACAGAGGCAATGGAATCATCACTGAGTTTCAGATCCTTTTGAATTTTCATATCCACCACAGCCACCATGCGTTCCTGATCCAGTGAGATGCTGTTCACCTTTCCCACCTGCACACCCGCCATTTCCACAACCGCACCGGTTTTCAGCCCTGAAACCGACTGAAATTTTGCTGACAGTGTGTAATGGTTGGCGCCCAGAACCTCGGCTTTTCCCAGTTTTATGGTCAGCCAGCTTACGCAGAGCAGACCGATGACCACAAATATGCCCACAGACATTTCAAGGGATGACCTTTTCATACCTCCTCCGGTTTTGCTTCACTTCGCGTGCACACATTGAACTCATAAAACACATCTTTGCTGATTTCCGCCTCGGTTATCATCTCTTCAATGGATTTGTCCTGTGCTGCCTCTGCAATGCCCGCACTCACGGAAAAACAGAACTCCGGATAGGGCCGGCTGTTGACAATTCCCTCATTTTTCAGTTTGTCGGCCAGATTCATGCAGATAGCTTTGGCACCTTCCCTGTCTGTGCGGGGCAGAAGCAGCATAATCCTGTTCATTCCCAGCCGGGAGCATATGTCTGTAATCCTCAGATGCCTGCGCACAGCAGTGGAAAAATTGCTCAAAGCGCTCTGCTCGGCCTCATATCCGGCCATTTTTTTGATTTCATAAAGATTTTCCACTGTGAGCAGCACAATGGAAAACGCGTTTTTGTGCCGCAGCATCCTGGCCATTTCCTCCTGATACCTTCTTTCCCCCTGGGAAAGGGGATCCATCCCTGTCAGGGTGTCATGGCGGCTTTCCCTGCCCCGGATGAATTCAAGGATGACCGGATTGTCAGAACGGCGAATCTCCTGAGAACTTCCCTCAAAAATGATCTTCCCCTCATCAAGCATGGCAATGCGCTGGGCGATAAAAAAAATGTCCGGTATTTCATGACTGACCACCACACCCGTAAATCCGAAACGTTTCTGGTAATCCGAAATCATGCTGTGAACAGCATTTTTCCGGATGGGATCCAGCCCTGTGGTGGGTTCGTCAAAGAGAATGATTTCCGGATTTGTCACCAGCGCTCTTGCCAGCGCCACCCGTTTTTTCATGCCTCCGGAAAGCTGTGAAGGATAATCCCTTTCAATGCCTTCCAGATCAAGCTGTGCCATTTTGTCGAGAACTCTGTTCCGGATCTCGTTTTTGGACAGGGAGGTTTTTTCTTTCAGGGGCAGGGCAATGTTCTGAAAAACCGTCATGGAGTCAAACAGCGCGGTTTCCTGAAACATATAGCTGAATTTTTTCTTCATGGCTTTTTTTTCAGCCTTTTTCATCCGGGAAACCGGTCTGCCCTCAAAAAATATCTCGCCCGAATCCTTTTCAATCAGTCCGATGATATGTTTGAGCAGAACACTTTTTCCCTCGCCGCTTTTTCCCACAATGGCTGTAATCTGGCCTTTGTGTATGCTGAGGTTCAGGTCCCTGAGAACATGGTTGTCCCCGTATGACTTGGAAATATTTTCAAAACGGATAAGAGGTTCTGTCATGGACGGCCTACATCAGAAAAGAGGTCAGCACATAGTCTGCGGCCAGAATCAGCACACAGGAAATCACCACTGCCGAGGTTGTGGCAGACCCCACGCCTTTGGCTCCGAATCCCTCTTTGCGTGTATGTGTGTAATACCCCTGAAAACAGCAGATGGTGACAACCAAAGCTCCGAAGACCAGAGCCTTGATGAACCCGCCGCTGACATCTTCCATCTGAACACTGAATTCGGTGCGGTAAAAATACAGTCCGGAATTGATGCCCAGCAGAACGCATCCGGTCAGGTACCCGCCGATGATGCCAATCACATCGAAAAGCGCTGTCAGCAGGGGGAAACTGAACAGAGAGGCAGCCAGCCGGGGACTGTAGAGAAACCGGATGGAATCAATGTCCATGGTTTCCAGTGCATCAATCTGTTCGGATATGCGCATGATTCCCAGTTCCGCTGCCATGGCAGAACCGGCCCGGCCTGTCACCATGATGGCTGTGAGAACCGGCCCAAGTTCCCGGATCAGGGTAAGAGAAACCAGCGTTCCCAGCAGTCCTTCTGAACCGAACTTGACCAGAGTGTAATATCCCTGAAATCCGAGCACCATGCCGGTGAACGCACCGGTAAGACTCACGACAATCACAGATTTCATGCCGATAAAATACACCTGTTCAATGAATTTTCTCAACTGAATGGGCCAGGAAAAAATATGAAACAGACCTTTGAGAAAGAAAAGGGCAATCCGTCCCAGCTCCCCAATGAGGAACAATGTGTCCTTTCCCAGTGAACGGACGGGATTTGTTGTAATGGCAGGCATCTGCATAGGACATTCCTGTAATCCGGCAATAGAATCATTGTGTGAAAATATTTGGAGATATAGTAAATCAGAACGAATGTGTCAAGTCAGAAAAGGAAAGGCGGAAAAAGGAAAACCCGATTCCCCAAAGCGGAAACCGGGTTTGACAGGATTGCTTCAAGCTCGCGGAGAATGTCAGACACTCTTCCGTGCTGCTGTGGCCATGTAAACACTGATGAGTCTGCTGTTATCCTCCTCATTCACCTCGCGGGGCAGTCTCGCCTCTGCCAAATCAAAGGCGGCGTCAACCAGTTCAGCCTTGAATTCCCGTTTGGCAGCAAGAATTCTGCCGCCGATTTTCTGTTTTGCGATTTCCATCATGGTCTGGGTCTGCTCCTGAGCCTGCCGGATGATTTCCTCCCTTTTCTGTTCCCCCTGCTGGATAATCTTTTCCTTCAGCTCGGCAAAATAGGATTCACTGTCTGCAAGTGACTTCCGGGTTTTTTCGATCTCGGCAACCACCTGAGACTTTTTCTTTTCCAGACTTCCGATCTCTTCGGCCAGCTCATCTTTTTGGGTATGCAGAAAGTTCATGAGGGGTTTTTTCCCGAATCTTACCAGAATACAGGCGAGAATTCCGAAATTCACCCACAGCATGATCAGATCATAGGTGGGACGCCAGCCGGGTGCGCCCTCTTCCTCTGCAAAAACATCCTGAACCCCGCAGAGAGTGAGCATAAGTATCCCGCACAGATACAGGCAAAAGATCTGATTTTTTTTCATGAGGCCAACCTCCGGTTCAGGACTTTCTCCATAACAGTCACAGCCAGAACCTCGGATTCCCTCTGCAGATGTTTCCGGGCTTCCGCAATCTGCCGTGCCACCTCAGCCTCGGTTTTCTGCCGCAAATCAGAGATGTTTTTCATGAGTTCATCATGAAGCTCGACAGCCTTCCGGTTTCCTTCATCTTCAAGGCCCATCCGTATTTCATGCGCATCAAATCTGGCTGTTTTTTCCTTTTTTTTCAGTTCCCTGATCATCATTTCCATGTTTTTCTGCGTATCCTCGATATCCCGATCCAGTCCGCTGATGTAAGCCTCTCTTTCCTCCATGGAGGATTTCAGGGGCCGGAACATGACACGATTGATGACAAACACAAAAATCAGGAATGAAACCAGTTGGACAAACAGGGTTTCATTGATGGTGATAAGGGCTGTATTGCTGATAATCTGCATTGCGTATCTCTTCCGTCAGGATTTATAGAATGTAAGAAAACAGCTTCGGGTTTTCACCGGGCCGGGGGAATATGCCCCCGGCCCGATCCCCAAAACTGTCTGAAAGACTGCAGACAGTTGTTATATCAGACAACAAAGAGGAGCAGTAAAGCGATAACAAGCGAATAAATACCCGTTGATTCAGACACAGCCTGCCCCACCAGCATGGTACGTGTCAGAAGACCCGCCTCTTTGGGGTTTTTGCCAATGGCCTCACAGGCCTTGGCTGCGGCCATGCCTTCACCGACACCGGGTCCGATTGCGCCAAATCCCATGGCGATTCCTGCACCGAGAAAAGCTGCTGCCTTGATAACATCCGCACCTTCAATAGCCATTTTGTCCTCCTGAATAAGGTTTGTTGAAACGATGTATTGATTCCCGAAACGTCTTCCGTTTTTCCGCTTTAACAATGTGCCCGCGGGAAAATGCCATATCCCGGCCAATCTTCGCGCGAGGATTTTTCAAAAAACTGAAACTGCCTGTCAAACAACAAAAATCAGAAGCAGAGAGACAACCAGAGAATAAACTGCGGTTGATTCGGACACGGCCATACCCACCAGCATGAGACGTATAATCTGGCCTGCATATTCCTGATTTCTTGCCACCCATGCCACGCCGCCGCTGGCCGCAAGTCCCTCACCGATTCCAGGTCCCACAGCACCGAATCCCATGCACAGACCAGAGGCAATCAGGGCAGCGGCAGGGGCAAACAGAATGGTGTCTGACGCTGGAAACTGCTTGAATATCAAAATGATGCTGATTAAAAGCGAGAGAATCGCCGGAGTCTGGGCCACAGCCTGTCCGGCCAGCATGACAGTTGTCACCTTTTGGGTTGTTTCCGGCTGTCTGGCAATGCCTTCGCACGCTGTGGCAGAAGGAAAGCCGGAACCGATACCGGAACCCACTGCACCGAATCCCATGGATATGCCAGCGCCCAGCAGGGCCGCCACCGGCATGTAAGACACTTCGTGAAATCTTGTGAACAGCAGCAGGATGGCGATAACCAGAGCGAATATGGAAGCGGATTCAGCCACTGCCTGCCCCACGAGCATGGTTTTGAAAATGTCTCCTTTTATTGCCGGGTTTCTCATCATGACCGCGTTGGCGCTGGCTGCCGTATGTCCCTCACCCATTGCAGCACCGATGGCACCGAATCCCATGGCAATACCGCCGCCCATAAAAGCAGCCACCTCTATCCAAGTATGAAGTTCAGAAGCCATAACTATTTCACCTGTACCGAAATATATACGATTGTTAGCATTGTGAATACAAAGGCCTGAATGGTTCCCACAAAAAGTCCGAAAAACATGTTCAGAAAAGGCGGAAGCAGAACACTGTAGGTCAGATAGGAAACCACCAGAATAATGATGGAGCCTCCCATGATGTTTCCGAAAAGACGGAAGGAGATGGAGATCACTTTTGCCAGCTCGCCAATGACATTTAAGGGCATCATAAAGAAAATGGGCTCAAAGTATTCTTTGATATAGCCCTTGAAGCCCTTGGTCTTTATTCCCAGGTAGTGGGAGATGAAAAATCCCATCAGTCCCAGACTCAGGGGGGTGTTCAAATCCTTGGTCGGCTCCTCCAGACGGGGAATGATTCCCAGCCAGTTGCAGAGTACCAGAAACATGAACAGCGCGCATATCAGGGGCGCATATTTCCGGGCCAGTTCTTTGTCCAGCGCATCCTCGGTCAGTCCGTAGAGCTGGGAGACAAAAAGTTCTCCCACCACCTGCATGGGACCGGGCACCCGGCTTCGTTTTCTGGCTGTCGCATAACCGAAAAGAAGCAGCAGCGCAATCACTATCCATGTCATGATGATGACATTCAGATTGAACGTCATCGTATACCCTCCCACAGGTACGAGCAACTGGTAAACCTGTCCTAATTCTTCCATAATGCGTCTTTCCTTCTGGTATCAGTTCTGGTATCAGTTAAAAAAAACAAATTCCGCAAATGGTCAGCCAGAATCATTATCTGGACCATAAAAATTCCGACAACAGCGGTCCACAGACTGTATTCTTCTGATCTGAGGGCCGTGACAACAGGGATGGACATCAGCATGTATCTGAAGGTAATGGAACCCAGTGCAAGAAAGAAAGATTTTTTGCGGGAGGAACGGGATGAAACTGTCATGCGCCAGGGAAGGGTTTCCCCGATGAGGATAAAATTGATGATACTGAAAAGGGTTCCTGAAATCAATCCCTTGGCAAGCGGTTTACAGCCTGCAAGAATCAAAATGAATCCCACTGAAATGGCAGTTGTAATTGCGGCGGAGCAGTATTTCTTCTCTGTCTGTCTAAGGGCTTCCATCATCTGAATTTTCCGAATTCCCGTCTCTTTCTCCGATGATTTCGTTTATCTGGCGGTACACCACAACACCGCCCCCCAGTATCCCGAAAATAATAAACAGCGTGACAAATATGCCTCTGGTCCCGAGCCACCTGTCAATTGTCTGCCCAACCACGAAACAGAAAAGGATACATCCGGCCATGGTCAGACCGAGCTGCATAACAATTGTCATGTTTTCGGCCCAGGCCTGATTTTTTTTATAACTGAAAAGTCTTTTTCTTTTCCGCTGCGTGTCCACCCTCCCCGAATGTTTTCCAAATCATCTCTGCTGACCGGAAAACATTTTCTGAAAGGAATTTATATATTCAAGATATTTTATATTTTGGAAAAAGCAAATAGCAGATATGTGGCCGGGATGTCAAGCCATGATTTTAAAAAAAACAGCCGGAGGAGGAAGATAACATATTGTCTTATATCCTGAAACATATATGAATATACGGCATAAAAATTCTTTTTCCCGGAATACCCTTTTTCTTCTTTGCCGGGCATGCGCCAAAAAATGTTTGTAATATTTTTTTTTACATCGTAATAATCAGGCGAACAAACAATATTTGTGAGGATATCCCCTTATGAAACTTTCAGGATCCGAAAAACTGCGCCGTTTTTACAGGCAGTTCTCAGGCAATGACCATGTCCTGGTTCTGATCAGTGCTGACCCGGACGCCATAGCCAGCGCGATGGCTGTCAAACGGCTGCTGTGGAGAAAGGTCGCCAGTGTCACCATCTCCAATATCAACGTCATGAAACGGCCGGACAATCTCGCCATGATCCGGTTGCTGGGAGTGAAACTGGTGCATACGGATGAAATTCCCGCTGACCACAGATTCTCCCGTGTGGTGCTGGTGGATTCCCAGCCCGATCACAGCGAAATTTTCAAACGGTTCAAAGTGGATGTGGTGATTGATCATCATCCCGTGACCGCACTCAGCGTTCCCTGTGCGGATATTCGGCCCGAATACGGTTCCAATTCGACAATTATGACTGAATATCTCAGATCAGCCAAAATCAAGCCTTCCACCAAACTGGCCACCGGACTCTTTCACGCCATCAAAACTGATACCCGGAATTTTGAGCGGCAGGCCCAGATCGAAGATGTGAAGGCATTCCAGTTCCTTTTCAGACATGCCAACACCACCCTGGCCCGAAAAATTGAACAGGCGGATCTGCGTCTGGATTTTCTGAAATATTTCCGAATCGGGATCGAAAACATGCGGATGCACCGGAGCCGGGTTTTTGTCCATCTGGGGCAGGTGATCAATCCGGATGTCTGTGTCCTGGTTGCAGATTTTTTCATGCGGGTCAATCCGGTGACATGGAGCATTGTTTGCGGCCTGTATGACAAAAAACTGATCCTGATTTTCCGCAACGACGGCATCCGGAAAAACGCAGGGAAAATCGCGAAGGAAAGTTTCTGTGAGTTCGGTTCCGCTGGCGGCCATAAAAGCATGGCCCGTGCAGAACTCCCGGTGGAGAACCTGGAAGGGGTTGTGGATGTTACCCATAACCGCAAACTGCTCCAATGGGTGATCGGCCGGATCGAGATGAAACAGAATCTCCAGCCCTGCAAACGGAACGGAAACGAAATTCCGGAGGAACATTCCTGATGCCGCAGGGGCGGATTTGAAACCCGCCCCTGCATTTTTTCAGCAAATTGAGATAATTTTCCAAAATCCTCCGCCTGAGATGTTTATGCGCTTTTTCCCAAAGCCTGACGGGCTTCCTCAGGGGTTTCATAAATATGGGGAGAAACATTGCGTTTCTGCAAAGCATCTCCCAGCTTCATCCGCAGGAAGGTGCTGGTGGTGTAACGGGTCACACCTGTATAATAACTGTCCATGAGACGTTTTACCATCGTGGTGTATTCATCAATGATTTCCGGGTAAATCAGGAAATTGTCATAATTGACGATGGTAAAGACCTTTTTGTCCAAAGGTCTGAGGATTTTTCCGACCGTTTCCTCGATATCGCGCACATCATCGCTGTTTCTGATCTGATAATTTTCAAAATTCACATAGAAGATATTCTCAGCCGGATCATAGGTAAGCCGGTCTTCCAGAGACAGGTTCAGAAGCTCTTCCCTCAGTCCCATTGGATCTGAGCGGAAAATGCGCGCATCCATCAGCCGGGGCTGGTTCCGAATCACCGGAGGAAACCCCATCTGGCGAACAATATCTTTTTCCAAATCAACACCCGGAGCGATTTCCACCAGTTCCATGCCATGTTTTGTAAGCCGGAAAACGCACCGTTCCGTAATATAAAGCACCGGCTGCCCTTTCTGAACCGCATACGCGCCGCTGAAGGTGACATGCTCGACCTGATCAAGAAACTTTTTCACCTTTCCTTCCTGTTCAATGCAGAGTTTTTCGTCTTTCACCGAAACGGTCAGTCCGCCTGCGGTAAAGGTTCCCACAAAGACCACTTTCTGTGCATTCTGGCTGATATTGATGAATCCGCCTGCTCCGGCCAGCTTGGGACCGAATTTGCTGACATTCAGATTTCCCTGTCTGTCGGTCTGGGCCAGTCCCAGAAAAGCCGCGTCCAGACCGCCGCCGTCATAGAAATCAAACTGGTTTGGCTGGTCAATGATCGCGTCCGTGTTGCTGCCCGCGCCGAAATTCAGTCCCCCGGCCGGCAGCCCGCCGATAACCCCGGGTTCGGCTGTCAGGGTCATGAATTCCAGAATCTTTTCCTCATTTGCCACATTTGCTATGCCTTCGGGCATTCCGATTCCCAGATTGACCACGCTGTTGGGACGCAGTTCAAAGGCCGCGCGGCGGGCAATGATCTTGCGCTCATTCATTTCCATTGCCGGGATGGACTGCATGGGAACCCGGATTTCACTGCTGAACGCGGGATTGTAAATCTCAGCAAAGGTCTGCCAGTGATGTTCCGGTTTTGAGACCACAACGCAGTCCACAAAGATGCCCGGAATCTTCACCTGCCGGGGATGCAGGGTTTCCCGATCCGCAATGCGCTCCACCTGCACAATGACAAAGCCTCCGGAATTTTTGGCAGCCGTGGCAATGGCAAGAGATTCCAGCGTCAGAGCCTCTTTTTCCATGGTGACATTGCCGTCCAGATCAGCCGTGGTTCCCCGAAGAATGGCCACATTGACAGGCCGGGGTTTGTAGGCCAGATATTCCCGGCCGTCAAAGGAAATGAGTTCCACAATCTCTTCTTTGGTGATGCGGTTGATTTTTCCTCCGCCGTTGCGGGGATCCACAAATGTGCCAAGCCCCACACTGGTGAGGGTGCGGGGTTTGTGCGCGGCAATATCCCGGAACATATGGGAAATAACACCCTGCGGCAGATTGTATGCCTCAATCTTGTCTTCCATTGCCATTTTCTGCAGTTTGGGCGTCAGGCCCCAGTGTCCGCCAATCACCCGTTTAAGCAGACCTTCATGAGCGAGATGGTTCAGCCCTCTTTCCGCTCCGTCTCCCTGTCCTGCCGCATACATCAGGGTCAAATCCCTGGGATGCCCGTTTTCCAGAAAATACTCCTCCAGCCGCACAGCGATTTCCTCGGCAAAACCAACGCCCACAAATCCCCCTGTGGCAACTGTGTCTCCGTCCCGGATCAGGCGCACAGCCTCCTGTGCGGAAACCACTTTGCCTTTTTTCATGCGTGTGGGCGGAAGAGAGGAAAGCATGGGATGCTGCATTGTCTGTTTTTTCACTGTTTCGCTCATGGGGTCTCCTTTGTCTGAATTACTGATGTTACGCCGCAGACCGTTTTCCCCCTTTTTTAAAGGGGGAAAACGGACGGAGAACTTAACAGCCCCCCTTTGCAAAAGGGGAGGATTCCATACTGATGGCGTAACATCAGTGAATTATAAATAATTCTGCCGAATCTTGGGGATAAATCAGAAGGTTGTTCATCGGCAGGCATCTTCCACAATCTGTATTTCATCTTCCGTCAGATCATACAGTTCATAGACCATTTTATCAATTTCCCGGTCGGTCTGGTCAATTTCTGCTTTCAGTTCCCTGATTCTGCTGTGAAAATCTTTAAGGGATTCATAAACTGCTTTGTCGTCTGTGTTCACTTTTTTCTTTTTCACTTCTTTGATGAAGTCTGCAAATTCCAGATTTTCAGCCTGTTGAAGTTTTTGGGGAATGCTTTCAACATTGTGATTGACGGTCAGGTATTCCGTCAGGTTTTGTTTCTGTTCCGCAAGCTGTTTATTCAGAGCAAGCATGGTGTCGGCTTTCTGCCTCAGCAGAGTTTCATCATCCGGAACAGCCACCGGCAATTGTTCAAAATACTGGGGTTTCATTTCAATATAACCGCCGCTTCTTTGGGCGCAAATATCTTTGAAAAAGAACCAAGCAAGTTTTGAATTGACAATACAGAGTAATAATTTACTGTCACTTGGTAAAATTACCGATGGCGCATTAATGTAAAAACCTTTTGTGTCCATCGAAAATTTATTCCCTGATTGGAGATTCGGCCAGACAATTTTCGGGGAATCAAAAAGGTCATAATAGGCGCAGGCTCTGAGTTCCCACCAGAACTCTCCTTTATCATATCTTTTGATCGCTTTTTCTTTAAAATTAATCAGATGATTTGCTATTCCGGGATATTTGTCTGTTATATATTCCCATGCTTCCGCTTCATTATTACATCCGGAAATATTTGAAGTCCATCCTTTCGGAAAAAAAATGAGCCATTTATTCGCAGCGGAACAAGTCCATTTAAGCAAATCCCTGCCTTCCAGAAAAGGTTTCATTATGTCTTTTGCATCCGGGTTTGCTGAGATGAAAAATTGTCTTCTTTGATCGGAAACAATAAATGCTTCATTCAGGCCGGTTTTAATTCCATAATAACTTTTTCCAAAGACGTTCTTTACTACCGGATGTGCATTAATTTTTTCTTTTATATTTCTGCCACGTTCCGATTCAAATTTCCATAAACTGTCTTCCAGTCCGGACTGTTCCACTGTAACAGATTTTTGACTCATGCTGTAAGGCAGTTGACTCAAATCCTCTGTCTTTACTCTCAGATAAAAGAATTTACCGGATTTTTTCTCTTTTTTCAGTGCAATGATAACCGGGTATGTCGTAGCACCGTCAAAAATCTGTACATCCGAAAAATCTGTAAACCTGATAAACCTGCTGCTGTTTTTCAGAAAATGCCGCAGTTGGATCCCGGCTCCGGTTGTTTTTGTAAAACTATTTGAAATATAAGTAAAAAATCCATTCTCCCTGAGTAATGACAGCCCCTTTTCATAAAAATAGACATACAGGTCGGCAGTTCCGGAATAACACTGGTATTTTTCAGAAAAATAGGGTTTGTACGGTGTCAGCAATTCCTGCCGGACATACGGCGGATTTCCGATAACAACATCAAAACCCCCGTTTTTCATAATATCCGGAAACTCTTTTTCCCACACAAACACCTTTTTCCCGGCCACTTCGGAATCATCAATCAGGGAATTTCCGCATTTGACATTGTTGAACAGATTGTTGAGTTTTTTATGCTTCACGGCTGTTTTCAGCCACAGGGAAAGTTTGGTGATTTCAACGGATTCCTCATTGATATCAACACCGTGGAGATTGTTCTCCAGAATCTGCCTGTCCAGATCAAAAATATTTTCATTCCCCAGCCCCAAATCCTCCATTGCCTGATTCACCTTCCGGCCCTCTCTGTGCAGATAATCAAAACCCTGAATCAGAAACGCGCCGGAACCGCAGGCCGGATCAAGCACTTTCACACTTTTCAGCACTTCCCGGTAACTTCTCCAGTATTTTTCCAGGATATACCAGTTTTCAAGGTCAGCATCTTCCGGCATTGCCATTTCGACAATCATATCTGTGTACTGTTCCGCATCCGGAATGGTTGCCAGAATCTCACGCAGTTCCGCCTCATCTCTGAACTGAGTTTTCAGATAACCGAGTCTTTTCACCAGTTCCTCATTGCCGGTGGCAGAAAACGCCTCTTTCTTCACTTTCTCAGTGAGTTTCGGTTTCCGGGCAGCCGGCTTTCCGCCTTTTTTCGGGCTTTTCCTTTTCACCTGATCCGTCAGTTCCGGCAGACTGTCCTCTCCCAGTTCCTTCCGGCGCTCGGCCAGCCATCCGCCCAGAGCCTGTTCCGTGATATAACGGGTAATATACTCCGGCGTATAATACACCCCTTCCCGCTTGCGCTTTCCGGTCTTTTTATCAGCGGGTTCCCCCTGCTTCAGTTCCTCCAGGTCGCTGATGGACTGCTCGAAGATATGCCCCAGAATATTGACGCTCAGTTCGTTTTCATGCCCGAAATCATATTCCTCCCCGATGGGTTTGACCTGCTGTTCAAGTATCCGGCTGGGAATGACCAAATCATCAATGCGGGAATCGGGTTTGAAAAGTTCCCCGTTGTATCCGCTGCCGATATTATAGCCTTTGCCGTCATCAATGGCTTTGAACAGTTTCCGGATTTCATCCCATACATCATTTTCAGAACGGGTATCCGGGTATTTTTTCATCAGACCGCCAATCAGCCGCTGCAGAATGTCACGGGGCAGCAGTTCCTCCCTGGAATCTTCACAGAACCAGATGAAAATCAGGCGATCCAAAATCTTTTGTGTGATGCTTACAAGTTCCTCCCGTTTTTTCCTCCAGTGCGGATTGTGGGCGCCAATTTCATTGAACAGATCAATCCGGAGCCGAAAATATTTTTCATAAAATTCCTTTTCAATCTTTTTTTCCTCAATTCCCTGCAGGGAAAGCATCCGGTCTGTGACAGAATCACCCTGTTCGGCAATCAGCCGGTCTTTCCGGAATATGGCAAGGAATTTTATCAGTTCATTCTCATCCGCCAGAGATGCGGTTCTGTCCCTCAGCCCGTCCGGCACAGCAAAATAAAAGGTCTGCTTTCTGTCCCTGTCCCGGTTCCGGTGATACAAAGTGATTTCGTTGAAATTGGTGAGGATTCCCCATCTGCATTTCTCATGGTGAATCATGTAATTCCACAACTGATCCGCTGCATCATTCAGTGTCGGAGTATCCGGGGCCTTGAATTCCACGATCACCGGATCATTGCCGTCCCTTTGCTTCTTTTTGGAATAAAAACCCAGCGTGCAGTCTGTTTTTCCGGTTCCGCCGCCTTTCCCGGCTCCTTTCACCTTGCTCTGCCGGAAAAGATGGTAATCCGATGGATCATCATCTTTGATCTTATATCCCAGCAAATCACGGAAAACATCTTTTTCAAATCCGGGCCAGTTCCTTTCCTCACTGTCGGTTTCCGTATTGAAATCATTTACATAGGCAACCCGTTTCTGAACAATGTTTTTATATTCTTCAATCTGCGCCTCATCAATGCCGAGTTCGGCTCTGATTTTTTCCATCTGCTTGCGAAAAAAACTGTCTGTGAAAAGATTTGCCATGATGCTTTCCTTATCTGCAAAATAAAATTTTTCTGTGCGGTTTTTCCTTTCAGATAAAACTGAAAGGGAATGTCTGTCAAACATTTTTTCGATGCGGCATTGTGACAAACGGGAGTTCGGCATAACAATTCCGGCTGTCAAATCCGTGGCACGGCCTGCACTCAGGATGGGATTTTTTTAAAAAATTTAGAGATGTTCCAAAAAAATAAGCTGCCCACTGCAGGGGCGACCGGCCGGTCGCCCCTACGGATTCCCTCAAAAAAGGGGGTGTTTCATTCTTCAGTCACGGTCACTGAAATTCAGCATCATGGCCTGGCCCATGTGCATCACGCGTTACGTTCTGCGTATGCTGTATGTGAGCGGATAAAAATTTTCCAAAAAATAAGCTGCCCACCGCAGGGGCGACCGGCTGGTCGCCCCTGCGGATTCCCTCAAAAAAGGGGGACTTCATTATTTGGAAGTTCCCCTGTAACAGCCCTGCGTTTTACAGGGGTGACAGAAGCGGAGCATTCCCCGCCAGTTAATTTTTCCCCGGATTTTGCAAAACTTTTGCTTTGCTTCTTAAAAATGATATTATATTTACAATGCAGCACAGGGCTTGTTTCCGGTATGGTGAAATCAGTGAACTGCAAAGCCGACACTGTTTTGGATGCCGCAAAGATGCAAAGAAACAAACTGCCGCAAAGGGGAATGTCCAATTATTTCTCAGAATTTACTGCAATATCCATGCTGATGCATCAGCAGACTGTTCAACGGAAGGAACTTCAATGAAAGCCCCGAAGGCAAACATACTGGTGGTGGAAGATGATCCGGCCATCCGCAGCGGTCTGCTGGATGTGCTGGTGTTCAACGGTTTTCACGCGGTTGGGGTGGAAGACGGCGGTGAAGGGCTGGAAAAGGCCCTGCACGAAACTTACGATCTGATCATTCTGGATGTGATGCTGCCCACCCTGGACGGGTTCAGCATCTGCAGAAAGGTGCGGGAGAAAAAACCGACCCAGGGCATTGTCATGCTCACGGCCAAAGGTTCTGAAGATGATATTGTGACAGGATTCAAAGCCGGAGCCGATGATTATGTGAGCAAACCCTTTTCCCTGCGGGAAATGATGGTACGGGTGGAGGCCGTGCTGCGCCGTTCCGGCAAGCGTGTGGGAGATGAGCAGGTAACATTCAGAGACATCCTGTTTGACGGAAAAACTCTCAGAGCCTTCTGCGGAGATCGGACAGCGGAACTGACCCGAAGGGAGATGGACATTCTGATTTTTCTTCACAGGCATGCAGATCGCATTGTTTCCAAAAAAGAACTGCTCACTGATGTATGGGGATATGCGGATGCGGATATTGAAACCCGCACCGTTGACATCCATATTCTCAAACTCCGCAAAAAAATCGAACAGATTGCAGGAGATATTCCCGTGATTCTGACAGTCCGCGGGGAAGGATACCGGCTGGCACAATGAAAAAACTGCGATATCTGATACTGTTTTTCTGCATAAGTCTTTCTCTTCCCCTGGGCTGGTTTGTTTTCCGCAGCCATCAAAGCCTGGAGCAGGAGGAAAGCGCACAGCTCCGCTATTTTGCGCAAACCCTGTTTGAGGAAATGGAGCGGGAACTGGCCATGCTGGTGCGTGAGGAGGAAAACCGGGCTGTTGATGAATACAATTATATCTATTCGCCGTCCGGCAGTTCAGGCCGCAGCGAGCGTTCCCCGCTTTCCTGGAACCGGTACAAACCCTATATTGTCGGATATATGCAGAACAATCCGGACGGCTCCTTCCATTCTCCGCTTTTTGAAAACAGGAACAGCATCTCGGCTGAACTGAGAGAGATGGAAAACCGGCTGCGTCAGGTCAATGAAATTTTCAACCGGAAACGGGCTTCGGCCACCGAGATTTTTGAAATCCGGCCTGTACCGGAAATTGCCGCCCTTCCCTCTGCCAAAGCAGAACTGCCGGAAGCCAAAGGGGAAAAAAAGATGGCGATGAAAGTGGAAAAGGAGGATCAGAGTTTTGCGGATCGCTATCTGGCCCGTTCCAAATCCAAAGAGCAGAAAAGCTATCTGGGAGAAAAAGAGAAACGGGTGGAAGAGATCACCGTGAATCAGGCCATAAATCTGGCCCGGCAGGATGCGGACAGACTGCAAAGCCAAACACAGCGATCCAAAAAGGCTCCTGTCAGAAAGTCCATGCAGCAGATTCCCTCTGCGGAAGAAGACTGGCAATCCGAAATGCACGAAGACGAAGAAACCGATATGGCCATGATGGATGAGAATCTTGCAGAAAATGAATACGCTGTCATGGCTCCGTCCGCATCGGAACCTTTTGAAACCCCGGAACCGGAAAAACTGCAGGCCGAGCTTGATCCCATGCAGTCGGTTTTTATTGATGCAGATCAGATATTCATCTTTCGCCGCATCGCGCTCCGCAACCAGATTTTCCGTCAGGGATTTGTCATTTCTGCATCAGATTTTCTGGAATATCTGAAAAACACCCATTTCATGCCTCAGCCTCTGTCCGCATTCACAGGCATGGAACTGCAAATCACAGACAGAGGATCAGCCGTGAAATCTCTGCACGCAGGCGCGGACGCGGAATCTGCCCGTTTTTCCCTGCATCATGACTTTCCCCGGCCTTTTTCCTTTCTCCATGCCGATCTTTTCTGCCGTGAGCTTCCCGCCTCAGCCGGACGACGGACCCTGCACCTCATGATGGCTGTGCTGGCCGGTGTTTTCTTCACCGGACTGTTTTTCATTTACCGGAGTGTGCGTGCAGTGGCCGAACTTTCCGAACGCAAGTCGAAATTCGTGTCTTCCGTAACCCATGAACTCAAAACTCCGCTGACCAACATCCGCATGTACATTGAAATGCTGGAGCAGGGCATTGCGCGCACACCGGAGCGGGAACAGGAGTATTTCCGCATTCTTGGTTCTGAAAGTGCACGGCTTTCAAGACTGATCAGCAATATTCTGGAATTCTCCAAACTGGAGAAAAAACAGCTTTGTCTCAATCTCCGATCCGGCACATTTGATGATGTGATGCGGGAAGTGCAGCAGGTGCTGAATGAAAAACTGCTGCGGGAAGGGTTTGTGCTGAAAACAGAGCGGGAAGAAATACCGCCTTTTCAATATGATGCCGAACTGATGATCCAGGTGATGATCAATCTGATGGAAAACAGCATGAAATTCGGGAAAAAAAGCCCAAAAAAAGAAATCCTTGTCCGCATCCGCAGTGATGAAAGGCAGGTGCACATCAGCGTTTCAGACACCGGCCCCGGGATTCCCCGCAAAGCCCTGAAAAAGGTTTTTGATGATTTCTACCGGGTGGACAGCGCGCTGATTCGCAGCACCCCAGGAACTGGCATTGGGCTGGCCTTTGTGAAAAAAGTGGTGAATGCCATGCACGGAAAAGTGAGCGCAGTCAACAATGACGGCCCTGGCTGCACCGTGACGGTTTCCCTTCCTTTGGCAAAAACCGGATGATTCGCCTTTTAACGGCAATATGATACCGATTCGCCATTGAAAATATATTTTAATCTCATTCCCGCGCTCTGCGCGGGAATGCAGACTGTACGCTCTGCGTACTGATTATCCCGGCAGGATCATGCCGAAGCGTTCCCGCGCAGAGCGTGGGAACGAGGGAAAACCTGTGTTTCAGATCAATGGTGAATCGGCATAACGCCTGCTGAATTCAAACAAAAAAGGCAAAGGGAAGATTCCCTTTGCCCTGGTGCAGCCGCTCACAGGAACGGTTTCATACGGATTCCCCATTGAAAAGATACCTGCAGGCAGGCAAAAAGAAGTTTTCGTGTATTAAAAAAAACCTGATTTTTTTGAAAAATCCGGTTTTTCCGAAAAACTTGTGTTTCAGATCAATGGCGAACGGGTATCAGACCAGTTCCGCCATTCTGGCTGCCACGGATTCAAACGCTTCTGTAACCGGAGATTTCCTGTAGGCATCCTGGTAACAGGTTCCGGAATCACCGCAAACCACCACATTGGGATCAAAGGGAATCCGTCCCAGAAAGTGAATCCCGAAATCCCTTGCGGTTTTCTCACCGCCGCCCGTGCCGAACATATCAATGGCCTCCCCGCAGTGGGGACAGCGAAAACCGCTCATGTTTTCGATCAGACCGAAAATATTCATTTTCACGGTTTTGCAGAAATTGATGGATTTCCGCACATCGGCCAGAGAAACCTCCTGGGGGGTGGTCACGATGATGGCGCTGGCATCTGTGATGACCTGTGCCACGCTCAGGGGTTCATCGCCGGTTCCGGGCGGGGAATCAATGAGCAGAAAATCCAGTTTTCCCCATTCCACATCCGCAATAAACTGGCGGATCACCGAATGTTTTACAGGCCCCCGCCAGATAATGGCGTCATCCTTGCTCGCGCTGAGAGATTCAATGGACACGGCAGACAGGTTTTCCGAATAATTCAAAGGGGTGAGTTTGTGTTCCGCGTTCACTCCCAGCATTTCATTGCTGATACCCAGCATCCGGGGAATATCCGGACCATGGATATCCACGTCCATGATTCCTGTCTTAAACCCTTTTTTGGCAAGGGCCATGCCCAGATTCACAGTGACACTGCTTTTGCCCACACCGCCTTTTCCGCTCATGACAATGAATTTGTGGCGGATTTTTTCCAAAGAGCCTTTCAGTGCCTCATCCTGATCCTCATGTTCCTTTTTGCGTTTTGCAGCGCTGCAGCTTCCCCCTGTTATCATCTCCATAATAACACCCATTCTCCTGACTTCATGTTTTCCGGATCAGACCGTACCGGACAGGATGAACCCTACTTTTTCCTGCACAGATCCTGCTGATTTCCCGGCAGTCTGTCCGTCACACCTGCCGTCTACTCGGCAATTCTGTGAAAATATTCGTGTTTACATTCGGGGCAGTGTTCCGGCTTGCCCGTGCCTTTAGGCTCCTCCCATCTGTGTTTGCATTTTTCGCAGATGAAAATCCGGGTGTCCCCTTCGACCATCGTATAATTTCCACCCTCGACATTGATGGCCTTGCCATTGATAAGCGCATCCGCGATCACCTTCCGGGCCCGCTGGATGATTCGCCCAAAGGTGGCTCTGGAAACCCCCATGCTTTTGCCTGCATCCTCATAGGACATGCCCAGAAGGTCTGAAAGCCGGACAGACTCCCGCTCATCCACTGTCAGACAGACTTCCGTGAGATTGGTCATGGGAATGCCTCTGGGTTTGAAGTAACTGATCTCCGGATTAAATGCCACCACACGGTTTTTTTTGGGTCTTACCATATATGCTCCTTGTAAAAAATTAATAAGAGATTAAACTGATAAAGAAGTGTATGCAAGTTATGAGTAATTGTCAATAACTATTTCTCATAAATATGCATGGTGGTGCAGGACAATGCAGACAATCTGCAATTTTTTTCCGCTTTTTCGGAATACCGCAGCGGGGTGACTGTTTTTTTATCCCTTGAAGAAAGAACAGAATTCTGATAATTTGGCAAATCCCGAACGAAAAGTCTGGCAGTCCGGGAGGTTCTTAACCGAATCGAACTGATTTCCGGGGCAGGAACGGACAGGCATCTCTGCGGTGAAGCAGAAAGCTCCGGACAGGCAACATCCTGATCCGTCATGAAAGGAAAAAGAAATGAATATCGATCAAAACTGGCTGCTGGGAAAAATGATGTATCTGGTTCCCCTGCTTCTGTCCCTTTCCATCCATGAATGGGCCCATGCCTGGGCAGCCTCGCGTCTGGGCGATGACACGGCAAAACAGATGGGGCGGCTGACCCTCAATCCCCTTGCCCATATTGATCCCATCGGAACTGTTCTGCTGCCCCTTATGGGCGTTCCCTTTGGATGGGCCAAACCGGTTCCCATCAATCCGCTGCGCTTCCGCCGGGATGTGGATATGAGCAAAGGCGTCATGCTCACGGCCATTGCAGGCCCGGTTTCCAATCTGTGTCTCGCGCTGGCCTGCGCACTGCTGATTTTTGTTTTTTCAGGGATCTTATCCCTGCACCATCCGCAGGCGTTTGGTCTTTACATGCTGCTGGAA
>CAZDIU010000026.1:0-9593 GCA_964505535.1 uncultured Desulfobacterales bacterium
AAGAAGTTTCCGTGTGTTCAAAAAACCGGATTTTTTGAAAAAATCCGGTTTTTCCGAAAAACCTGTGTTTCAGATCAATGGCGAATTGATATGACACCATCCCGCTGGAATTCTCCGCAGAAAACCCAGCGTTTTTTTCTGTTTTTTCATGCGCACCGGATGTCAGCCATAAATGAATCACAAACCGGATTTCCCAAAAAACCGGAATCCGGTTTCAGCTTTCAGGATTACATGAATTTGGCATAAATGGATTGTCAAAAAATTCTTTCACATTCAAAAAAGACTGGCGGCGGAGTGCCAAACTTTCAGTTTGGGACTCCTCAGTTTGGGTTCCCCAAAATATGAAGAAATTTTTTTTGACAGCCCGATAAATCTGTTTGAATGTAAACAAAATAAATGGACGGGATATTTCTGTCTGTCCCGCCAGTCCTCTGCCGAACCACATCAGGTTTGAAATTTCAGATAGATAAGGATTGTACTGTGAGCAAACCGCTTGTTGTTGTTGAATCTCCTACAAAAGTCAAAACTGTAAAAAAATACCTGGGAAATGATTATCAGGTGGCCGCCACGGTCGGTCATATCAAAGATCTGCCATCCAAGGAGCTTGGCATTGAGATTGATAAAAATTTCAATCCAATATACAAAAATATCCCCGGAAAGCAGAAAGTCATTTCAGATCTGAAGAAAATGGCCGGGGAAGCCGAGGATATTTATCTGGCTCCTGACCCGGATCGGGAAGGGGAGGCCATTGCCTGGCACACTGCCGAAGTGCTGAAGAAAAAGGGCAGACGCTTTCACCGGGTTTTGTTCCATGAACTTACCAAAAACGGCATTCTCTCGGCAATGTCCGCTCCCCTGGAACTCAATCCGCATAAATACGAAGCCCAGAAAGCCCGCAGAATTCTGGATCGGCTGGTGGGCTACCAGATTTCCCCCCTGCTGTGGAAAAAGGTGAAAAACGGACTGAGTGCGGGCCGTGTGCAGTCTGTTGCCGTGCGCATCATCTGCGAAAGGGAAAGGGCCATTCAGTCATTTGAACCCGAGGAGTACTGGACCGTCACAGCCCATCTGGGGACAGCGGATTCACAGGAAGTCTTTACGGCAAAACTGAACAGGAAGGAAAACAGAAAAATCAGCATTCCGGATGAATCCGCAGCAAATGCCCTGCTTTCGGAACTTGCCGGGCATATGCCGATTGTGGAGAAAGTGGTGAAAAAAACCGCAAAGCGCAATCCGCAGCCGCCTTTCACCACCAGCAAACTCCAGCAGGAGGCCATCCGGAAACTGCGTTTCACCGCAAAAAAAACCATGAGTGTAGCCCAGGAACTGTATGAGGGCGTGGAACTGGAATCCGGAGAACCCGCGGGACTGATCACGTATATGCGAACCGATTCCACAAGAATCTCCCAGGAGGCAGCAGAAGAGGCTCTGAAGCTGATTGCCGGTCAGTTCGGCCCGGAATATGCTCCGGACAAACCCCGTTTTTTCAAAAACAAAAAAAAGGTGCAGGACGCGCACGAGGCCATCCGGCCCACCTCTGTTTTCAACACGCCTGAAAAAGTCCGGCCTTTTCTCAGCAGCGAACAGTTCAGTCTTTACAGTCTTATCTGGAAACGCTTTGCAGCCTCACAGATGCAGCCTGCCCTGATTGACAGCAATTCTGTCACTGTGAAAATCGGAAACTGTGAATTCACGGCCAGCGGATCCGCTGTCCGTTTTCCGGGATTTATGACCCTGTATCTTTCTGCGGATGAGGAAGAGGGGAAAAAAGAGAGTCTTCCGGAACTTTCAGAAGGCATGTCCCTCAGTCTGGATCAGTTGGAGCCGAAGCAGCATTTCACCCAGCCGCCACCCCGCTTTTCAGAAGCCTCCCTGGTACAGGAACTGGAAGAGAACGGAATCGGACGGCCCAGCACCTATGCGGCCATTCTTTCCACCATCCGTGACAAAGGCTATGTGGAACTGGTCAAGGGATATTTCCGGCCCAGTGAACTGGGATTCATCGTCAATGATCTGATTGTGCAAACCTTTCCGGATATTTTCAATGTGACCTTCACAGCCAGGATGGAGGATGAACTGGACCGGGTGGAAGCTGCTGAAGTGGAAGCAACTGACATTTTAAAGCAATTTTATCCATCCTTTCAGGACAGACTGGAAAAGGCTGTGGATGAGATGCTCAGCATCAAGGGAGTTGGATTGGCCACCGGGCTGAACTGTCCCCAGTGCGGTAAGGAGCTTCGGATCAAGGTGGGGAAAAACGGTCATTTTCTGGCGTGCAGCGGGTATCCGGAATGCAGTTTCAGCCGGGATTATCTCCGTGATGAAAAAGGAAATCTGCAGATCATTGAAACCGAAAGCGATGAAACCCTGGACAGAACCTGTGAACTGTGCGGAAAACCTATGGTGATGAAACGGGGAAAATACGGCACCTTTCTGGCCTGCAGCGGATATCCGGAATGCAAAAACACCCAGTCGGCCAGCATCAGCGAGGGGGGACAGTCCACCGGTGTGCAATGCCCGGAACCCGGATGCGGCGGAGAACTGACCGAGCGGCGATCAAAACGGGGCAAGGTCTTTTACGGATGCAACCGCTTTCCGGACTGCAAATTTGCCATATGGGATCGACCTGCAAATCAGTCATGCCCCCAGTGCGGGGCAGTGTTTCTGGTGGAAAAGATCACCAAAAAAGAAGGCACTTTTCTGGCCTGTCTCAACAAGGAATGCGGATACAGGGAAAAGCCGGAGGAGGCTGAGAAGGAATAATGTCACAGCGTCAGTGAGGTTCCTGATTTGCAGGATCAGGGAGAGAAAGGTTCAGCAATATTTATTTCCCAGCCGATCGACTGCGGAAAGCACTTCCTCCACCTGAATGCCGTTCATGCAGGCACGGTCTCCCCGGCGGCACTGGCGTTTGAAACAGGGACTGCATTCCACGCCGGTGCGGATAATCTGATGACCGGACCCGAACGGGCCGGTACGCCAGGGCGCTGTGGGGCCGAACAGGGCAATAACAGGTGTTCCCACTGCCGCTGCCAGGTGCATGGGGCCGGTGTCGGTGGAAATGACAAAGGCTGTTTTCTCATACAGGGCAGCAAGCTGCCTCAGGCTGGTCTTTCCTACCAGACTGACAGAGCGGCTCTTCATCCGGGAGCGGATTTCATTTACAGTGGGTCTGTCCCCAGCGCCGCCTGTAAATACCGTTTCCGCGCCATAATCTTCTGCCAGACGATCTGCCAGTATGGCAAATTTTTCATTCTGCCACAGTTTGGTTTCCCACTGGGCCACAGGATTGATTCCCACGAACATACGCCCGGTGCCTGCCCCCTGCTGCTCCAGCAGTTCTTCCACCTTTTTCCGATCAGATGCTTTCACAGGGATTCTGTATTCTGTGTTCCGGACCGGAACCCCCATGGCTTCTGTGAGCATCAGATAGCGGCGAAGCGCGTGAATCTCCATGCTGACCGGCCGGATGCGCCTGTTCAGGAAAATATGACTGTGCTCCATATGCTCCATACCCCGGTCAAAGCCGACCTTGCATTTTCCCCTTGCCAGCCATACCGGAATCCCGCTTTTGAGCAACTGCTGAAAATCAATGATCAGATCATAACGGGTATCCCGCAGGGTTCTGAAAAAGCGGTATATGGCAATGAGGTTTTCCCCGCGTGACGGGCCGCTGATCAGCCCCCTGACCCACTGCTTTCTCCGGGAAACTATCACCCTGTCCAATGCCTCATGTCCCTTAACAAGCGAAGCTGCTGCCTCTTCAATGAGCCAGGTGATCCGGGCGTCCGGATAATGTCTGCGCAGCGCGTTCAGGGCAGGAAGGGTATGGATGACATCACCAATGGCACTCAGCTTGACGATGAGAATATTCATGCGGAAAAATTCCTTTGATTTTTTTATATCGGACGCATATTGCCGCAGCAGTGGCTTTCAACTGTTTTTTCCCAGCCTTTTCAGCAAAAAGGGAATCATGTCAATATATACCGGATACCCTTTTACTGTTCGGACAAAAAGAAATATTCCGATAGCGCCCGTGACAATATTGGGCATCCACATGCCGATCACAGGCGGATATTTTCCGGTCTCTCCGAACACCATGCCAGCGGACAGGACAAGATAATAAAAAAGAAAAAGAAAGAGACCCAGTCCCAGACCAAAGGATTTGCGGGCGGTTTTGCTCTGTATGCCCAGGGGAACGGCAAGAATGCCCAGAGCAAAACAGGCAAAGGGAATGGAAAATTTTTTGTGAAATTCGATCAGTGCACTGTAATACGTGCTGTCTCTCTTGCCGGAATTTTCCTGAATCCAGTTCCGCAGTTCTCCCAGTTTCATCTCTTTCTCATTTTTCGGCCCCAGCCCGATGCCGGATGCGGCATTTCGCAGATCCAGTGTCAGATCATAGGTTTCAAACCGCACAGTGTTCACAGATCGTTTTTCCAGATTTGCATGGTTGATGGTGCCATTGAACAGCCGCATTTGGAAAAGCAGTTTTTCCGGTTCAGCGGACATTTTGGCCCTTGGGGCGATTACGGTCACTGCCGATCCCGCCTTCCGTTCATCCTGAATGAACACATCAATCAGTTCCTTGGTTTTCAGATCAATCCTGTTCACATACAGCATGACCCCATCAAAAGCATTGTTGAAGGTTCGCTCCTTCAGACCGATGTCAATGCTTGATTTGGCAATATCCACAGTCAGTTGTTTAACGGATGTTCTTCCCCAGGGCATTCCCTGAACAGTCATGAATCCGGTCAGAAGACATCCGAGCAGGCAGAAACTCAGCACAGCAGGCAGCAACTGGTATATGCTTACCCCTCCGGATTTGAGGGCGATGATTTCATTGTCCGCAGACATGCGCAGAAAGGTAAGCAGAACAGACATCATGACAGACATGGGAATGACAAATACGAGAAAATAGGGCATGGTATAAATCAGCATCCAGAAAATCCGGGACATACCGATATTATAGTTGACAATCATATTGGTGATTTTCAGAATCTCTGTGAGAAGAAAAACAAACAGGAAAAACATAACGTTAATGAAGAAGGGAAAAAGCATTTCCATAAACAGATAACGGTTTATGACAGAATTGAGTTTCATATGCTCCGATCTTGTATATAATGCACTGATGTTGCGCATCTATTTTTAACATATCCAAGGGATTTGAAAATTGCTGATATACCGGTTTCGGGTTTCAGTGTTCAGTGTTCATTCTCTGAAACCTGACACCTGAAACCCGGCCCTCCGGTATTTTAAGAAGTTTATCTTCCCCAAGTTATCTTCATAAAACCCGTCATTCCGGCCAAAGCCGGAGATGAGTTATGATATAATTTATATTAAAACAGCGGAAAACCGTCCCCGCATTTCTGACGGATTATCCGAAAGCATCCTGCCGGGATTTGAGGCCGATGTGGCATTTTTTTCATGAACCGGCCCAGATGGAATACAGGGCAAATCCCCATCCAATCCCCAAATTGATGAGGCTCAGGAGTACGGCAGCGCTTCCCATATCCTTGGCCTGTTTGGCAAAAGAATCAAACTGCGGACAGATCCTGTCCGCGAGGGATTCAACAGCGGAATTCAGCAGTTCAGTTATCAGAACCGCCATATTGTCTGCAATAAGCAGCAGTTTGAGCAGAGGTGAAACCGGAACCAGCAGGGCAGCAGGGATCAGAATGCAGGAAAGCAGCATCTCCTGCCGGAAGGCTGCTTCATGAACAATTCCGTGTCTCAGTCCGTCCACAGAATAAAAAAAGGCATTCCATATCCGCTGTGCACCTGTCCGGGGTTTTGGAATTCTCTGATCATCAGGTATTGACATGGCATTATCCTATGAGGTATGTGCCCGTGCCCGCAGCAATCAGGACTTTCTGATCGTTTTGCAGTTCTGTTCGGATGACAGCCACCCTGTTTCCGGTGCGCAGAATATGGCCTGTGGCTGCAAAAAATTCTCCCTGCCCTGCTCTCAGGTAATCCACACGCAAATCAATGGTCCCGATACCGGCCAGACGCTTTCCCATTTCTTCGGCAGAGGCTCCGTTCATCTGTTTTAAAACCGCAACAGAAGCAATCAGTCCTCCGGTCAAATCCAGGACAGAGGAGATCACCCCGCCATGGAGGATGCCTTTGACAAAATTTCCGATCAGTTCCTCTCTCATGTCAATTCTTACAGAAACATCATTTTCGCTGAGATTTTCTATCTTTATTCCCAGAAGTCTGTCAAAGGGCATCTGATTTTGATAAATATCTTTCAGAAAATGAAGCACCTCTGTCAGACTTATTTCCTGTCCGCTCATATTCCTTCCTCTCTCCAAAAGAATTCTGTGTTTCAGCTCCGGCCATAAGCGCATTGGAATGAATTTATAGTCAATGCCGTTTCCTTAAGGCTCCCCTCCCTTCAGGGAGGGGCAGGGGGAGGGTGAAAACGTCATTGAATTGCAGACTGTTATTTCCCCATCCCCTTACCCCTCCCGCCGGGGGAGGGGAATTTTTTACTTAAGGAAACGGCATTGAATTTTCAGTGTTGCACCAATGCGTTGTCAATTTTGATTTTATGTGCTGAAGTGTGCAGAAAAACCGGATTTTTCCAAAAAATCCGGTTTTTGCAACTCACAGATTCAAGGCTGACAGAGCACCGGGTTCTGATTGTTTCCCCATTCCGGCAAAAGTCGGGATGAGGGAGGATACAGCCAGCAGATGCTTTTTTGCAGAAGGTGCTCAAAAAACATAATAATCCGGTCTCATCTCTTCGGGAACCTGCCGGAGAAAATAATTGTCTGTCATACCGGCCATGAAATCCCGGACAATCTCGGCATCCGAATGGGTTTCGGTGTAGGATGCGGACATATCCGCAAGAAAACCCGTGAAGATGACGGACTCCCGGTTTTCTGCTGCAATATCCTCCAGATACCGGTCAAACAGAATCCGGAAAAGTCTGCGCACGGTTTCCGTGTGCACCTTGATTTTCGGATTCAGATAGATCCGCTCGTAATTGAATTTCTTCAGCGCTCTCAGTGCACAGGAAACCTCCGCTCCAAATGCGATATATGGCTGCCGGAAACTGTTTCTGATAATGTCCGTGACCAGATTGAACACAATCTGCCCGTTGCTGTTTCCCAGAACCTTCACACTTTCTCTGGGCAGTTCCCTCCGCCGGATCAGGCCCAGACGGATCGCATCCTCAATGTCCCGGCCGATATAGGCCAGTGTGTCGGAAAAACGCACCACACAGCCTTCCAGCGTCATGGGAGTCAGTTTTTTCAGTGCATTGTGTTTTTTGTCCCGAATTTCCTGATCCAGTGTTTCAAAGCTTTTTCCCGGTTCCGGATGCAGTTTCCGGTCATGCACTTCTCCGTCATGGCAGAGAATGCCGTCCAGGGTCTGCAGACAGAGATTCCATCCCCGTCCCTTGCGCTCCGCCTTATCCAGAAACTGCACACTCTGCACATTGTGGCAGAAATTGCCGATGCCTGCTATCCGGCACAGTTCGGAAAGAAATTCCTCGCCCTCATGTCCGAAAGGCGCGTGACCAATGTCATGTCCCAAAGCAATGGCTTCTGTCAGATCTTCATTAAGTCCCAGGTAGCGCCCAATGGTCCGGGCTATCTTGGAAACAAGCTGCACATGCAGTACCCGGTGGGTGATATGATCATTGCGCACCAGATAAAAGACCTGGGTTTTGTCAATATAGCGCGTATAGGCCAAAGAGTGCAGGATCCGATCCGCATCCGCGGAAAAATCCTGGCGGTAGGAAACACCGTAATCCGGTTCCGGACTGCGCCGGACAGCATTTTTGCTGAACGCTGCCAGAGGAGAAAGCCAGTCTGTCTCCCGCAGGTTCAGTGCAGCCTGTATCCCTTCCGGACTGCTGAGTTCATTGCCGATGATGATATTGTTTTCAGGCATCAGATTTCCCCCGATCAGCAGATTTCATTCCAATGCCGTTTCCTTAAGGATAAAATTCCCCTCCCCCTGCGGGAGGGGTCAGGGGAGGGGTAAAAACAACAGACTGCAATTAAAACAGTTTACACCCTCCCCCTGCCCCTCCCTCAAGGGAGGGGAGTCTTAAGGAAACGGCATTGGATTTCATTCTGTGTGTTTCTTCACTGCATTTTCCACAAAACCATTGTCTCTGAGTTCTGTCAGTATCCTGTTTATTTCCGTAAGCCGCTCGGCAAGTCCGGATTTTCTGCTGATGCCCATATGAAGCGGCCATTCAATGAAGCTTTTCCGGGAATGCACAAATTTTCCCTTAAATTCAGGATTTCTTTTGAATATGCCTTTGGCAACAATCTCATTTCCGGGAAAAATGTCAATTCTGCCAGCCGCAAGTTTTTTGTAATTCAGTATATCAGAACTGGCTGTATCCACATAGGGCATTGTTTTCAGGACAGCATCAAATTCAGCTCCGTAACTGTACCCCAGAGTTGCACCGGTTCTGTAAGGTTTCAGATCTTCAAGTTTCTCAAATTCCACTGCACCGCCTTTTCTGTCAGCAGCAGACCATATCAGGCCCCGGACAGTGACAATGGGAACGGTGAAGTGCAGAAATGTTTCTCTTTCAGGTGTTTTGATCAGTATCATTACAGCATCCGTATCCCCTCTTTCCAGATTCTGCAGAAGTCTTTTGAGCGGATACATGGCAGTTTCCGTTTCCATATTCATCTGCCTGAACAGTTCTCCTGCCACATCAACCGCGATCCCCTGGAGGCTCCCGTTTTCTTCTGCGTAAAAAGGGACATAATCAAATGCGCCAAGATTCACTCTGCTGACGGTTTCACCAAATGCGGAAAAGGGAATCAGCAGCAGGCCCAGCCCGACAATAAGAAAAAATGACCGGATTTTCATTTTGCTCTCCTTAATTTAATTAAGTGGATTGTCAAGAAAGTTCTTTCACATGCAACGATTTGAAAATTTCTGACAGACCGGTTTCAGTGTTCAGGTTTCAGTCTCTGTTCCCTGACACCTGAAACCTGAACACAAATCTAACGAATTTATTTGACAGTCCATTAAGTGGACTGTCAAGAAAGCTCTTTCACATTCAAAAAAACTGCACCGGAGTGCCAAACGTTCGGCTGAGCTGACGTCGTCGAAGCCTGAAAGTTTGGCAAAATTCGCAGCATCCGAACTTTCAGTTTGGACCCCTCAAAACAGGAAAAAACTTTTTACAGACCATCGCGTCAGCATAAATTTTTTGATGCAGGGTTTTCAGAAAAACCGGATTTTTCCGGAAAAATCCGGTTTTTTGAATATCTGAAATGCTTTCCCTTTACGCTGCCTGCTTCCGAATTTCTTTGAGTTTCTGAGCAAAGACCTTCATATTGTGCTGATAAATGATGCTTCCGCTGAGGAAATTGTAGCGGATTTCCGCAATGGCCGGATTTTCCCTTGACAGGGGATAAAATTTGCGCATCAGCCATCGCAGCAGGGAAAGCACTTCGCCTTTTTCATAGATTCGGTAGATTTCCATTCCCTGCACACTGATATCCAGCACCTTTTTTTTCACGCTGAAAAAACCGGTGACAACCGAAGGAGCGAATGCGTATACCTCTTTTACGCAGTTGGAGGCATACGCAGCCTGCTGTCCCAAT
>CAZDIU010000026.1:9603-10953 GCA_964505535.1 uncultured Desulfobacterales bacterium
GCCCGGCACACATAATGGTGATTTCCTCTCCGTAGTGCTGATGAATGTGGCGGAGATGATCCACCAATTGGGGGATCAGCATCCGCACCTGATCATACTGATCCCACACAAAAGGAATAAATCTTGTTATCCACCGGAAATTGGAAAACCAGTCGCCAAGCTGCCTGGCATCGGTTCCCCGAAAAACAATCAGCAGCAGGATTTCCTCATTTTTATGAATTTTTCTCCACACCTCAAACTCCATGCCCTGGATTTTCTGTCTTCCAGCGGGACAGGTTTCAAAATCCGGCAGGGAATCCAGTTTTTCCCATCCGTCCGGCACAGGAAGGCGCAGTTCCTCTTTTTCGTATATGTTGGCGCTGAAAATGGCATGTTCCTGAATGTACTTCATTCTTCTGAAGATATTCCCTTTTGCCAGTTCTGAAACCGGCACTTCTTCTTCCCTGTCACAGGTTCTGATTATGGCAATGTCAGAGGGTTGTGTCATTGTGCATATCTCCGTTGCATTGAGCGGTATCTGTGTCAGCAGGAGCGGACACGCTTTGTTTTTTTCATGCCGTAATTTTCTGATTGGAGTCCGGACCTGTCACAAACCCTGAGGGTTTTCAAAACCCTCAGGGTTTCCGGAAAGTTGCACAGATTATTCTGTTACAGCACTCTTACTTCAGCCATACATTTTTCATGCGCACCGAGGAGGTGGGATGCAGTTTGAAATTCACCACATTGCTGCGCGCAGGCCAGATCACGGTGGAATGGGCCACAGAAATCACGGGAATCTCATCATGGATCAGTTTCAATGCCTTTTTGTAAATCTCAGCCCGTTTGTCCTGATCCACAGTCTGTCTGCCTTCCTGCATGAGTTTGTGATATTCCTCATTTTTCCACTGGGTTCGCACGGACGGATCCGCGAGTCCGTCAAAAAGAACAGCCAGGAAATTGTCCGGGTCGCCATTGTCGCCAGTCCATCCAAGCTGGAACAGATCCATGTCTTCAGGCTGTTCCCTTTGGCGTTTCAGATAAGTTCCCCAGTCATAACTGACAATGCGGGCATTGATGCCGATTTTTGCCAGATCAGAGATCATGGCAACCCCGACTTTCAGACCTTCGGGATTGTAGGGACGTGCCACAGGCATGGACCAGACTGTGATTTCCGGCAGTCCTTTGCCTTCAGGATAACCGGCCTCTGCCAGTTCTTTTTTCGCGAGTTCCGGATCACAGGGAAAGTCCTCAATTTCCTCATTGTATCCCCACATGGTGGGCGGTATGGGATTTTTCGCAACCTGGCCCATGCCCTGATAGATATTGTCCACAATGGCCTTTCGGTCGATGGCATAGACTATGGCACGGCGC
>CAZDIU010000026.1:11053-16384 GCA_964505535.1 uncultured Desulfobacterales bacterium
ATAGATATTGTCCACAATGGCCTTTCGGTCGATGGCATAGACTATGGCACGGCGCAGATGCACATTCTGCCACAGAGGTTTGGTGAGATTGAAGCCCAGATACCCGATATTCATGCCGGGCTGGGAAATGATCTGCAGGTTGGGATCTTTTGCGGCCAGGGGAACGTCAGCCGCATTGGGGAACTGGCAGATGTGGATGTTTCCGGCCTTGAGTTCCAGAAAACGCACCGAGTTTTCCGGGATGGAGCGGAACACCACTTTGTCCAGCCAGGGCCCCCCGGTTTTGTTCCAGTATTCATCAAATCTTTCCAGCACAATCTGATCATCCTTGATCCATTTGACAAATTTGAAGGGGCCGGTTCCCACAGGATTGCGGATGAATTCCTTGGGATTTTTCATAAAGGCAGCGGGACTGACAATATCCGCAAAATCCATGCCCATATTGGCCAGAAAGGGGGCATCCACCCGGTTGAGTCTGAAAACTGCGGTATGTTCGTCAACTGCCTCAATGGAAGCCACCGTTTTGTCCATCTCCATCTGCAGCCAGTACTCAGGCGGACGTTCCTGAACAGGAAGTTTCATATCCGGATTGAGAAATTTCACTTTGGGTTCCTTCATCATGCGGCCAATGGAAAAGACCACAGCATCCGCGTTGAAAAGCGTTCCGTCATGGAATTTCACTCCCTTGCGCAGATGAAAGGTGTAGGTCATTCCGTCCGGTGCAATGTCCCAGGATTCAGCCAGCCCGGGTTGCAGGATTGTGGATTCATCCGCATATTCCACCAGAGCCTCCAGAACATTGTCACAAATCATAAAGGAATTGCCGTCTGTTTCATAGGCCGGATCCAGTCCCACACTGTCTCCGCCTCTGCCAAACACCAGAGTTCCTCCTTTTTTTGGTGTTTCCGCGGCCACTGCCATTCCCGCTGCCAGGAGAGCAAAAAAACAAAACCATACGCAAATTTTCTTCCTCATTTCCTTCTCCTTTCTTTGTTTCCTCATCTGAGGCAGACACCAACCCTGCCCGGTTTTCCCGACATTTGCCTGTGTAAAGGCATTTTTAAAAGATGAATCTGATTTTGTCAAAAGATTTGTCAGATAAACAGACTTTCTCTCTTAATTCTTTACAGGAACCCAAAAAAAGTGTAAGAAACAAACTTTTCCGGTTCAGCGGTCTGTCAAATAAATTTCTGGCAGAGTCAGTTTTTTTACCGCAGAGTGATACAGAGTTTTTTCTGTGCGAAATTGAGATTAAAAAAATCAAACAGGTTTGGCGTTTTGCCAAATTCCAAAAACAGTTGAGGAAAATATGCAGATACCGAAAATACTGGTCATTGCGACACGGAACAGGGGAAAAACAGCGGAAATCCGGGAACTGCTCAAAGATTTCCCCATTGAAATCAAAAATCTGGATGACTTCGGCCCCATTCCGGAAGCAAAAGAGGACGGGGAAACCTTTGATGACAATGCCTACAAAAAAGCCTCTTTCACTGCCAGAGTGCTGGGATTCCCGGCTTTGGCCGATGATTCCGGGCTGACCGTGGAAGCACTGGATGGCAGGCCGGGCGTGCATTCCGCCCGCTACGGCGGAGAAGGTTTGAGTGATGCGGACAGATGTGAAAAACTGCTGAAAGAGATGGAAGGAAAGGAAAACCGGAAAGCCGCATTTGAATGCGTGATTTCCCTTGCGGTTCCCGCAGGCCCGGCTCTGACCTATGAAGGCCGGTGTGAGGGAGTCCTTGCGCGGGAACCGGCCGGAGAACGCGGTTTCGGTTATGATCCCATCTTTTTTTATCCTCGGCTGAACAAAACCTTTGCCCAGATGACAGCAGAAGAGAAAAATCAGGTCAGTCACCGGGGAAAAGCATTGCAGGAAGTCCGAAACGAGTTTGACAGGATTATAAAATGGCTGGAGATCCACATGCCGGAACCGGAAAGGGTGGGATGTCAGGAAAACCGGTGAGGGATTTGGGCACTTCTTTCAACCATTCCAAAAAAACCGGATTTTTCGGAAAAATCCGGTTTTCCCGAAAAAGTCAGTGAATCAGATTCGGAAGCCAGGTTGCAATTTCCGGAAAAAGCATCAGAAAAATAATGCAGAGAATATAGGCAGGCAGAAACCATGCCACGCCTTTGAACACCTCTTCCAGCGGAATGTCGCGGGCCATGCCGCCCACCACATAGGTTGTTGCTCCCACAGGCGGAGTCACAGCGCCCAGAGTGGTGATTACCGTGATGGTTATGCCGAACCAGAGGGGATCATAGCCCAACTGCTCTGCCACCGGAAAGAAGATGGGAATGGTAATCAGCAGCAGGGCCAGGGCATCCATGACTGCACCGCCGATGACATAAATGCTGAAAATGATCATCATGATGACGGTTTTGTGAACCGGCAGACCCACCACCCATTCTGCAATGTCATAGGGAATGCGGGTTACGGTCAGGAATTTTCCGAAAATCACAGCCCCGGCCACAATGGTGATGACCATACAGGAAATGCGCAGCGTGTCATTGACGGATGCCACAAAATTCTTCCAGTTCAGGCGTTTCTGCACCAGACTGAGAATCACGGCCAGAAAAGAACCGGCCGCGCCTGCCTCGGCCGGTGTGAAAAAACCGGAATACAGTCCGAGCATGACCAGCAGAAAAAGAAGCAGCATTTCCACCGCGCCGGACAGAGATCGGAATTTTTCCTTCCATCCGCTGGCCGGACCTGTCGGGCCCCAGTCCGGATGACGTCTGCATATGACATAAACCGTGAGCATCAGAAGAAGGGAAAGAAGAACCCCGGCTCCCACTCCGCCATAAAAAAGTTTGGCAATGGACTGACCTGTGGAAAGACCGATGACAATCAGCACCACACTGGGCGGAATCACAACCCCCAGGGTGGAGCCGCAGGCCACCGCACCGGTGCTGAGCCGGGGATGATAATTGTATTTTTTCATCTCCGGAAGTGCCACTGGGCTCATGTTCGCGGCTGTGGCAGCATTGGATCCGCAGATCGCAGAAAAAGCTGAACACGCCATGACTGTGGCCATGGCAATTCCCCCGCGAATGCGTCCCACCCAGTGCCAGGCCGCATGATAGAGTTTTTCATTCACGCCGGAATAAAACGCAATCTGTCCCATGAAGATGAACAGGGGGATAACAGTCAGTCCGTATTTGGAAAAAGTGTCCCAGATCACACCGCCAATCATTCCCAGCCCGGCCTGGAGGGAAATGACATAACTGAAACCGCAGAATCCCACGATGCCCATCGGGAATCCCACCGGCATTCCCAGAAAAAAAAGCACACCCAGCAGGACAGCAATGCCCGCAATACCCACAACCGCAAGACTCACGATTTTTTTTCCTTTTTTGGCATAACAGTTCGAATCAGATCAGCAAGAAAGACAAAGGTGAGAAACGCGCAGCCCACTGCGGTTCCATAGGTGAAGGGATAATAGATGATTCGCAGCGTTTCGGTCAGTTCTCCGCTTTTGAGAAGAATGGTTCCTTTTTCAGCCAGTTGCCAGGAAATCAGCGCAAAAAAAGCCATGCACATGATGTCATTGAGACCGGTAAGCAGTTTTGCAGTTTTCGGGGGAAATTTGCGAAAAAGAATATCCACAGCAATATGTCCCCGGTTCAACTGGGTATAGCCCAGGGAAAAGGATGTGACAACCGCACCGAAAAAACCCATAAGCTCAAAGGTTCCCTGAACCGGTATCCACACAGCGCGGAAAAAAATATTGGCGCAGGTCAGCACAATCATCGCCACCAGGAATATTCCTGCGATAAAAATCAGCACCCGGTTTGCGTGCAGGGTGAGTTTGTAAAAAACATTGTTGACAGTATTCATCATTCCTCTTTGTCCCTGAATCATCTCCTTTTTCAATCTTTGGCGACACCAATCTTATTAACTGATGTTATGCCTGTCGTCATACCGATGAAAGTCGGTATCCAGAGAATATTGAAAACACTGGATTCCGGCTTTCGCGGGAATGACAGAGAATACAGCAGGCTGCCGGATTTTGTAAGGCTGACGTAACACCAGTTATTAATAATCCTTTTAAAAACAGATGATCAACCGTTTTTTAGGATGGACATAAATGCTGTGCCAAAAAGTTATGGGAATTTTAAAAACGGGGTTTTCCGGAACACCCCGTTTTTAAATGTATGGTCAGTTATGTATCCTGATCATTTGGCGGAATGTTTCGCTGTAAGAGCTTTTATATCCGCCACAATGTCCTCCGCGGGAAATCCCTGTGCCTTTGCATCCTGAATCCATTTGTCGGTCATGGGCTGCAGAACAGCATCCCACGCAGCCTTTTCCTCTTTGGAAAGGCTGATAATCTCCACATTGTGGGCCTGCTTTGACCATTCCATGGATTCTGTCACATGATTGTCCATATATTCCCCTGTCCACAGAGCCTGCTCCGGCCCCAGTTCCTCCATCACCTTTTTCACCTCATCCGGCAGGGCATTCCATTTGTCCATGTTCATGACCACAGCAAAGGGATAGATGACCGTGTCTGTCAGGGTGACATATTTGCAGATTTCGGCAAATTTCAGATCTTTCATCACTTCCAGAGAGGAAAACAGCCCCTGCACAATGCCTTTCTGCAAAGCATCCGGTGTTTCTGACATGGGCATTCCCACCTGATTTGCGCCCCAGGCTTTGAGTATCTCAGCAGCGCCTCCTGATGCCCGTATATCCAGTCCTTTGATGTCTGCCAGGGTTTTGACCGGTTTTTTGGACATGATATTCGCGGGCGCTGTGGTGAACATGGTCAGCACCCTGACTTTTTTGAAAGATTCCGGCTGATATTTGTTGTACAGATCCCACAGCACCAGACTCCCGACTTTTGCGCTGGGAATTCCCAAAGGCAGGCTTGTGGCATTGGTCAGCACAAAACGTCCGGGCTGATAGGCCATGCACAGACACCCGATATCTGCCTGACCGGAAATCACGCCGTCCATCATATCTTTGGCATCGAGCAGGGTTCCGCCCGGAAAGGTGTTGACAGCAACTTTGCCGTCTGTGCGTTTCTCCACCTCGCTTTTCCAGCGTTCCATCTGCACGCAGGGAAAAGTGGGAGCAGGCGGAAAATTGGCATAACTCAGTTGCACCGGCCCGGCAGATGAGGCACACGGAAAAACCGCCGCAATCAGCAGTGCGGATAAGGAAAATACAGCAAAAATTCTTCCCAAAACGCTTTTTTTCATGCTTCTGTCTCCTTGTTGATGATTTTCTGTTAATGAAAAATAAGCAATGTTCGTATCTTGTTCCCACGCGCCTGATCTGCGTCCATCTGCGAGACCTAACCCCCCTGCCCCCCTTCCCTGAAG
>CAZDIU010000026.1:16484-30654 GCA_964505535.1 uncultured Desulfobacterales bacterium
GGAAGGGGGAACAGAGGATGATACCGGACATCTCCCCTTCCCTTCAGGGAAGGGGGAACAGAGGATGATACCGGACATCTCCCCTTCCCTTCAGGGAAGGGGCCGGGGGTTAGGTTAAACCTTTGACAGTTGACAACTGATTAACTGTCCCATGACAGCCGCATAATCTCCAGCATTTTTTCATTTCCCTGAAATTTTTCCGCAAGCACATCTTTTACATCGTCAAAGGTGCAGAACAGAGTCGGGATGTTTTTCAAGGCAAACCCCAGCAGGATCAGATTTGCGGATTTCGGATTTCCGCTTTTTTCTGCCAGACCATCCGCATCCACGGAAAACAGGTTTTCCGCTGAGTCTCCGTCTGCCCGGTTTGCAACTGTCCATGCTTTTGATTTTAAAAAATAACTGTGCTGTCTCACATTTTCAGCTTTCAGGGCCAGAAGGCCGTCTGCCTGCCCCATGCGGATAAGCGGGGAGTCAAAATCTCCCACCTTGAGATGGGACAGCACGGTTCCGCCCCGCTGGGCCATGCCGTGGGTTTCGGAGGTGAAGACCTTCAGATTTTTGCGTATAGCGGCTTCAGCCAGAATCCGGGTGACGAACAGCACCCCCTGTCCGCCCACACCGCTGATGACAATCTGCTGATTGACAGTCCGATTCATATCAGTTTTTCTCCTCAATGGCATGTTTGGGACAGACATGGATACATACCCCGCATCCTGTGCAGAGCATGGAATCAATGCGGGTTCGTTCCTCTTTTTCCACAGGAACCAGCGCGGGGCATTCAAAGTGCTGGATGCAGTATCCGCACCCGTCACAGTCTTCATTGATCATGACCTGAATTTTCTTTGAATGCTCTGCTTTCCTGCTCCGATCCAGCAGACAGGGATAACGGGAAATCACCACAGCAGGCCCGGTTTCCCGTGCGTATTTCACAGCCTCTTTCATCAGGGCTGCAAATTCACCGAACCGGTATGGATTGCCGGTTTTGCAGAAGGAAATGCCGCATCCTCTGACCAGCGCTTCCATATCCACTGTGTTCAGTTCTTCACCAAGGGCTCCGCATCCTGTGGCAGGCGTTGGCTGACCGCCTGTCATGGCCGTTGTCCGATTGTCCAGAATCACCAGCACAAAACGCACCTTCTGCACAACCGCGTCAACCAAAGCCGGAATTCCCGCGTGAAAAAAGGTGGAATCCCCCATGGTGGCCACAATGTCGGGCTTTTTTTCCTCATTTTTGTATGCGTGATAAAACCCGGCAGCCTGACTGATGGCAGCGCCCATGCACAGCACGGTATCCACCGCTCCCAGATTCAGCCCCAGCGTGTAACAGCCGATGTCGCTGGTGTATATGCCTTTGGGAGCGGCTTTTTTTATGGCAAAAAATGAAGCACGGTGCGGACATCCCGCGCACAGCGTTGGACGCCTGCCGCCAACTGCCGGAGGTTCGGAAAAAACAGAAGGCAGCCCGGTAAAAGAACGGATCATATCTTCGATGATTTCAGGATTTAACTCTCCTACACAGGGAACAGCTCCGGACATTCTGCCCCGCACTTTGGAACGGTCAGCAATCTGCATTTCCATCACCGGCATACTTTCCTCAATCACCAGAATCTCCCGGTAGGTGTTGAGCAGATGTGTGACAAAACCCGCATGCAGGGGAAAAGGCTGAATCACCTGATACAGAGGGATATGATCCCACATCAGATTCAGATTTTTCAGAATTTCCCTTGCATGGGCAGCAGCCACACCGGAAACCACAATGGCCCGATCCGCATCAGCCTGGGGATTTACCCGAAAGGGCGCTGTTTTTTCATCTCCGGCAATGGCAGCCAGTTTTTCATCCAGTTCGGTGTGCAACTGGTAACGGAATTTTGGTGTGGCCGCCCATCTGGCCGGATTTTTCTGAAAATCCGCTTTTCTGTCGTTTGGCCGGATTTGGCCAGGTTCCATATCCTGACGGCTGTGGCAGACCCGTGTGGTGGGACGGAGCATGACCGGAATTTCAAAGGTTTCAGACAGGGCATACGCGATTTTGATCATTTCCCCTGCCTGCTGAGGAGAATCCGGGTCCAGTACCGGAATCTTGGCAGTCATGGCCATCATGCGGCTGTCCTGTTCGGTCTGTGAGGAATGGGGACCCGGATCATCCGCACTGATGACAATAAAGCCGCCCTTTGTTCCCATATAAGCAGCGCTCATGAGCGGATCAGAGGCCACATTCAGGCCCACCTGCTTCATGCTCACACAGGCCCGCAGTCCTGAGATGGCTGCGGCATAGGCAATTTCAAACGCGATTTTTTCATTCACTGCCCACTGCACATGCATGGGCATATTGTGCTCTTTCTGCAGGGCAGCCACGGAAGAAAGAATTTCCGAGGCCGGAGTGCCGGGATAGGAAGTCGCAACTGCACATCCGTTTTCCGCAAGTCCGCGGGCAATGGCCTCATTTCCCAGCATCAGTTGCCGTTGGTTCATCTGTTCCTCCTGTTGATAATGGATCATAATCTTTTGATCTTCATGTTAAAAGCTGAAAACCCCTCTGTTGCAGCAGGCTGGGCTGTTCAATTCTCTCTGATACCAAATCGCTGTTGAAGTTATGCAATATTTGCCGTCCGTTCCATCTCTCCGCATCAATGCCGCTGACGCAGGGGACGGAGTCCCAAACAGAAAGTTCGGGACAGTGAAAGAGGCGGACCGGCATAAATTTTCCGGCATGGCCTTTTCAGAACAACCGGATTTTTCGGAAAAATCCGGTTGTTCTGAATCCCCGAAAACTTTCGACTGCGCAGAAAAAAATCTCATTACCCATTTTTGAACTTGAGATTCCGGATGAGAAAACAGCCTTTTTCCGGATCATGGGTGCAACTTCAGTTATCCCGCTTTCATTTTCTCCGGAAAATCCCCGCCAGAAACCAGTCCGAAGGCTCCTTTGCCGATATGCCCGGCAATTCCATACCCCTGCATTTCCGGGGAAATGATTCTGCTTTTTCCCAACATGAAGGTTCTCATACTACAGGGAATGACAGAATGTCAACCGGACTGTGTTTGATTCTGATTTTTCCAGTGTGATGTCTGAACTGCGGAGCTGCGCAAATCTCAGGAATTTCCTTCCCTGCCAAATCAGCGTCAGTCAGCGATTCAGACAATGGATTTTTTCTGCTGATTGCATATGGCAGGAGTTACGCAGTTGACTGAAAAACCCTGAGGGTTTTGAAAACCCTCAGGGTTTGGAACAGTTCATTTTGATACAGACCATAATGATGATTTGGTATTATACCAAATCGCTATTGGTTTTATACAATAAAATTAAGGAAATTCCGGAGTGCCAAAATGAAGTGAAACGGAATTTTGGCCGGATTTCCGAATCATTTGAGTGTCCCAAATGAGTGTCCCAAACTTTCAGTTCGGGACTCCTTCTCCCTTAACCTGACGGCATTGGAGCGGGAACAGAGGCAGGTATTGCATAAATTCAACAGCGAGTTGGTATTATTTGTCAATAATGCGAATCAAGGGTTGAATCCGGCAGTGTAAAATCAGTTGGTCACAAAACAGATTCCGCAGGTTCGATTTTATAATATCCTGTCTTTGCTGATTCCGGAATTTATGCCCCTTGATTGGCTAATATCGGAATGATGTCATGCATGCGAAAGCAGAGGTACGGAAAAATTTTCCGCAAAAATCCTTGAAGAACCGAGTTTTTTCCATCCTGTAAAAATTCCCGACACAAATCCCTGGACAGTCTTCTTTCCCCGCAGCGTTCATATTCAAAAAAATAATCATATAATTCAAACTATTAATGCAGAATTATTTTTCTGTTTGCCTATGGTATGCACTTTGCTTCTGTAAATGGCAGATATTCATAAATCACAGACGGTTTTTGTTTCTGCCATTCCCGCTTGCGATCACTGTATATGCAAGCATCTAATAATAATAATTTTTTTCAAATCACCAGAATTTTCAGTATTCGGGGGACCCATTTGACCTGTTTTTCAGAGGAGGCATGCCATGAGCAGTAACAGTTTGCACAGAATATTTCATCCAAAATCAGTCGCGGTTGTGGGAGCAAGCGAAAAAGAGGGGCGCATCGGGTATGCCATTATGAAAAACCTGATCCGGGGCGGCTATGCCGGGGAGATTTATCCTGTGAATCCCCAGTACAAAACTCTTTTTGACCGTCCTTCCTTTCCTTCTGTCTCAGATATCGGCAAAGAGATCGATCTGTGTGTGATTGTCACAGCCATTGACATGGCTCCGGGTGTTGTGGGAGAATGCGCGAAGCTGGGAGTGGGCGGTGTGGTCATTGTATCCGCGGGAGGAAAGGAAACCGGTGAAAAAGGCAGGGAAACAGAACAGGAAATTCTGGCGGCTGCCAGGGGTTCGGATATGCGGATTATCGGGCCCAACTGTCTGGGCGTGGCCTGCACCAAATCCGGTCTGAATGCCAGTTTTGCCAGCCATACACCCTCGCCCGGAGGAATGGCTTTTATCTCCCAGAGCGGCGCGATTTTCACATCCGTGCTGGATATGGCGGTGAACACCAAAATCGGTTTCAGCCATCTGATCAGCCTGGGATCCATGGCGGATGTGGATTTCGGGGATATCATTGACTACCTGGGCAGGGATTACAATGTCAAAAGCATTGTGATGTATGTGGAAAACCTGAGCCGTTTCCGCAATTTCATGAGTGCGGCACGGGCCGTGTCCCGTATAAAACCCATTATTGTGTTCAAGGCCGGACGATCCCAGGCCGGATCAAAGGCAGCGGCCTCCCATACCGGCGCCATGACCGGAGAGGATGCGGTCTATGATGCCGCGTTCAGGCGGGCCGGGATTGTAAGGGTCAAAACCTTTGAGGAACTGTTTGACTGTTCGGAACTGCTGGCCAAGCAGCCCAAAGCCAAAGGTCCTGGTCTGGTCATTGTCACCAATGCGGGCGGCCCCGGCGTGATGGCAGCAGATGCTCTCGCGGATTACGGAGGGGAACCGGCCCGGCTCAGACCGGAAACCATCCGGCAGCTCAATGAAGTGCTGCCTCCGCACTGGAGCGGCACCAATCCGGTGGATATTCTCGGAGATGCAGATGCGGAACGGTATCGGAAAACAGTGGAAATCTGTCTGGCCGCTCCGGAAACCGAGGGACTGCTGCTCATGCTCGCTCCCCAGGCACTCAGCGATCCCGCGGCAATAGCCGAAGCACTGGCCGGCATTGTGCAGAAAAAGCCTTTCCCTGTCCTGACAGCCTGGATCGGGGGAAGGGATATGGAAAAAGGAAAGGAAATCTTCAATCACGCAGGCATTCCCACCCTGAACACACCGGAACGGGCTGTACGTGCGTTCATGGATATCTGGCGTTATTCCCGGAATATTGAAATGCTGAGGGAGATTCCCTCCCGTCTTCCCCGGAAACAGACCTATGACCGGAACAGGGCGTCAGAAATCATCAAAGCCGGGCTGGAATGCAGTCCCAGCCTGCTCACGGAAACTGAAGCCAAGGATCTGCTTGCCGCATACGGAATTCCGGTCAATCCCACCTTTCATGCCGCGACTGCGGATGAGGCATGGAAAACCGCACACCGAATCGGATTTCCTGTGGTGCTGAAAATCAGTTCCCGGCAGATCACCCACAAAACAGACGCAGGCGGTATCGCCCTGAATCTCCGTACCGAAACAGAGGTGTATGACGCGTTTCACCTTGTTATGGAGAAAGCCCGGAAATACAGCCCGGATGCGGAAATTGACGGGGTTACGATCCAGCCCATGGTCTCATCCGATGGATACGAACTCATCGCGGGAGCAAAAAAAGATCCGGATTTCGGCCCGGTCATCCTTTTCGGCATGGGCGGCATCATGACGGAAATCTTTCAGGATCGGGGGATTGCCCTGCCGCCCCTGAACCGTCTGCTGGCCCGGCGCCTTATTGAGGAAACCAAAATATACCGTCTGCTCAAAGGTTACCGCAACCGTCCGGCTGTCAACCTGACCCTGCTGGAGGAAATACTGGTGCGTCTGTCCCAACTGCTTACGGATTTTCCCGAAATTGAGGAACTGGATATCAATCCGCTCATCGCGAACGGATTCAATGTCCTGTCCCTGGACGCACGGGTTCTGCTCAAACCCTCTGAGGTGGCCTCTCCCATGCACATGGTTATCAGTCCCTATCCCAGCCGGTATGAGACACGGGTGACTTCCGCAGACGGAACAGATCTGTTCATCCGGCCCATCCGTCCTGAGGATGCCTCCCTGTTCCGGGAACTGTTCAAGACCCTTTCCCCCCGGAGCGTGTATTTCCGTTTCTTCTCATCTGTCAAGGAACTGACGCCGGATATGCTGGATCAATATACGCAGATTGACTATGATCGTCAGATCGCGATGGTCGCGATTCGCCATGAGGGGACAGACGATGAGGAAATGCTGGGAGTGGCAAGAATTATCCGGGAGGCTGATCCCCGCAAAGCCGAGTTTGCCGTACTGGTCAGTGATCCCTGGCACGGAAAGGGAATCGGCGCGGCCCTGCTGAGCCGGTGTCTGGATATTGCAAAGGAGCAGGGCATTGAGGAAGTGTGGGGAATCGTGCTGCCGGAAAACACCCATATGATAAAACTCGGCAAAAAGATGAATTTCCGTATGAAACGGGATCCGGAAAGCAATGAGTATATTCTTTCGCAGCATTTCTGATGCCGGGAAACCTGAGACCGGAGACTGAATGGGATTTCATTTTTTGCTGTCCGGAACCCAGTACCCGGAAACCGGTAAACCAATAAGCGAAAAACAGTCACCGGCAGCCAGTACCCGCAAGGAGGCGCTATGATTGAAGTCTTGCTGTTTCTGCTGATTGTTCTGCCTTTTGTCAGTGCATTCTGCTGTTCAGGAATGAAAACCCGGATACTCCGCTCCTCTCTGGTGCTGGGAACCGGTGCAGTGCTGATCATCAGTTCTGTGCTGCTGATTCCCCATATTCCTTTTGCATACAGCACAGAAACCATATTCGGGATCCGCGTCCATGAGGTTGTGCAGGCTGCGGATTATTTTATTCTTTTCCTGATTCTTTATCTGGGTTTCAAGCACCGGAGCCTGCTGATTCAGATCCTCGCGGTGTTCCAGATCATTCTTCTTTCCTATCTGGAACTGTTCATGATCCGGGGAAAGATCGTGGAACCACTGATTTACTGCGACAATCTCTCCCTGATCATGGTGCTGATCATTTCCGTTGTCGGTTCTGTCATCTGTTTTCAGGCCATCGCGTATATGCACAACCATGAGGAACATCTGCATCTGGGCGTGACCCGGCAGCATATTTTCTTTTTTGTCATGTTTCTGTTTCTCGGCGCGATGAACGGACTGGTTCTGTGCAATGATATGGCAATGGTGTATTTCTTTTTTGAAATCACCACGCTTTGCTCCTTTCTGCTGATTGGCCATGATCGGAATGAAAGTGCTGTGAAAAACGCTGTGCGCGCGCTGTGGATGAACAGCCTGGCCGGAGCCGCGTTCATTGCCGCACTGGTCTGGCTTTGTGCGGAAGGGGAAAGCATGAATATGCAGGAGCTTGTCCACGCAGCCCCCAGAGTCCGTTTCCTCATGATCCCTCTTGCCCTGCTGTGTTTTGCCGCGTTTGCCAAATCCGCGCAGTTTCCCTTCCAAAGCTGGCTGCTGGGAGCAATGGTCGCTCCCACACCGGTTTCCGCACTGCTGCATTCCAGCACAATGGTGAAGATCGGTGTATATCTTGTGCTCCGTCTGGCTCCGGTATTCCGTGATACCTTTCTGAGTCAGTGCACAGCCCTGTGCGGTGCGTTCACATTTCTGGCCGGAGCCGCCCTGGCCGTGGGACAGAGCAACGGGAAAAAGGTGCTGGCCTATTCCACCATCTCCAATCTGGGGCTGATTTTCGCGTGCGCGGGGCTGAACACCCACGCAGCACTGAGCGCAGCCATTCTGCTTATCATTTTCCATGCCATTAACAAAGGACTGCTTTTTCTCTGTGTGGGAAGCATTGAACAGCATATTGAAAGCCGGGACATTGAGGATATGCGCGGACTCTATGCGGACATGCCCCTGACTGCGCTGATCACAGTGGTCGGCGTTATTACCATGATCATGCCGCCTTTCGGTCTGATTTTGGGCAAATGGATGGCAATGGAAGCTGCTGCCTCCAATCTTTTTGTCATTGTCATGGTGTCTGTGGGAAGCGCGCTGACCGTAATGTACTGGGGCAGATGGGCAGGAACCCTGATGAGTGATCCCTTTGCCGGAAGATTCAGGGCAGAAAAACAGCCCCTGCTGACATGGGGCGCGCTGTTTTCATTAAGCAGCGCGATGATGTTGCTGAGTGCAGCCGCCCCCTGGCTGTACCAATGGATGATTACGCCCTATCTGAGCAATGGCATTCCCGCGGGTTTTTATGCGCATAAGGGAATATTGGAAAACAATGCGGGAAGGTTTGCCGTGATTCCCCTGTTCATCCTTGTGGGTCTGGGTTTCTTCCTCTCTGTATGGGCTGTGAAAAGAGCATCCCGCAGCCGGATCTGCACGCCCTACATGAGCGGAGCCCAGACTGCGGAACCCGGCACATTTCGCGGGCCTGTGAATCAGCCGGTGAAGGCCGAAGCCAGGAATTATTACCTGTCCTCGCTGTTCGGTGAGCAGAAACTGACAACCTGGATCAATCTCGGCGCAGTCGTATTGCTGATTTTGCTCATGGGAGGCGCTTTATGATCAATCTGATGTTTGCCCTTGCAGGCATTGTCTTTGCTCCGTTCATCGGCGGACTGATCAGCGGATCGGATCGGATACTCACAGCCCGGCTCCAGGGACGCATCGGCCCGCCTGTGGTGCAGCCTTTTTATGATGTCATCAAGCTCTTTGGCAAAGAAAAAATGGTGGTCAATGTGTGGCAGGCCTTCTGCGCGTATTCCTATCTGGTGTCGGCCGCTATTTCCGTGGGACTCTTTTTTTACCAGACTGACCTGCTGCTCATTCTCTTTGTGGAAGCTGTGGGCGCTGTCTTTCTGGTGGTGGGTGCGCTTTCCTCCACATCTCCCTTCAGCCAGGTGGGCGCGCATCGGGAACTCCTGCAGATTCTTTCCTATGAGCCTCTGCTGATTCTTGTGGTGGCGGGGATTTATCTGGAAACCGGCAGTTTCAAAATTGCCAATGTCTGGCAGTGGCAGGATCCCCTGCTGATCAAACTGCCTTTCATGTTTGTAGTGCTGGGCTACGCGCTGACCATCAAACTGCGCAAATCCCCCTTTGATCTGTCCTCTTCCCATCATGCACATCAGGAGATCGTCCGGGGCATGCTCACGGATTTCTCCGGCCCCACCCTGGCGTTGATTGAAATCGGTCATTTTTATGAAATTGTTCTGCTCATGGGATTCTGCGCCATGTTCTGGGGTACCGGCTGGGTGGGCGCACTGGTGCTGCTGGCTCTCACCTATGCGGCTGAGATCCTGATTGACAATGTTTCAGCCCGTATGAACTGGCGGTGGATGCTTGGTTATGTCTGGTCCATGGGATTGACCCTGTCGCTGGTAAATCTGATTTGGCTGAAATTCAGATAGGCGGAATTGCGCCGGTTGCCGGATTACGCTGACGCTAATCCGACCTGCGATTTCAGGCGGAATGGCAGGTCAGGCCAAAGGCCGTAACCCGGCAAATTGTGCTGGAAAGGACGGATATATGAAATGGTTTGAATCCCTTGTAACACGGTCACGGACCAAATCCCCCTGGCTGCTGCATTTTGACTGCGGCAGTTGCAACGGCTGCGATATTGAAGTGCTGGCCTGTCTGACACCCGTGTATGACGCGGAGCGGTTCGGGATTCTGAATGTGGGCAATCCCATGCATGCGGATTTGCTGGTGGTGACAGGCACGGTCAACCACCGCAACAAAAAAGTGCTGCGCAATCTTTTTGATCAGATGCCCCATCCCAGAGTGGTCATCGCTGTGGGATCCTGTGCCCTGTCCGGCGGAATTTTCAGGGGAACCTACAATGTGGTGGGCGGCGTGGATCAGGTCATTCCCGTGGATGTGTATGTGCCGGGCTGTCCGGCCAAACCTGAAGCCATTATTGACGGCATTGTCACGGGTCTTGGCAAATTCCGGAAGATCATGGAAAATCATCCGGAAAACGCAGAAATGAACACCCGGCCTGCTGTGGCAGCATGAACCGATAAGGAGGAATCTCTATGCAGGAAGAAATCATTCCCATCACTGCGGATCGGCTGGTGGGAGAAACCGCTCGGATCAAAGTGGAAGGATACCGCTTTGTCACCATGAGCTGTGTGGAAACCGGTGAGAATGAGATCGAAATTCTGTATCATTTTGACAGGGATCTCAAACTGCTGCATTTTTTCCTGCGGACAGCCAAAGATACAGCAGTGCCAAGCATATCCCCTGTCTGGTTTTCCGCGTTTCTGGTGGAAAATGAGATTCAGGATCTGTTCGGCCTCCGTTTTGCCGGGCTGGTCCTGGATTATCAAGGAACCTTCTATCTGGATGAGGAAGTGAAAACCACGCCCTTCTGCCGGTATTTTGTCAGCGGGAAATCTGCACCGTCCGAACCGGATCTTCCCATCAGCGGAGAAACGGAAACGGGGGAAAAAACATCCGCTCCGGTCTCACAAGAATCTCGGTCCGGCAGTGAACCGGCAGAAAGGAGCTGACCATGTCACAGAGAACCATTATTCCCTTCGGCCCCCAGCATCCGGTCCTGCCGGAGCCGGTTCATCTGAAACTTACAGTCGTGGATGAGGTGATTTCCGAAGCCATTCCCGCGTTCGGCTATGTTCACCGGGGGCTGGAAAAAATTGTTGAAACGCGGGATTTTCACCAGATGATTCAGGTGGTGGAACGGGTCTGCGGCATCTGTTCCATGATCCATTCCATGTGCTACTGCCAGGCAATTGAAACCCTGATGGGCATTGAAGTGCCCCGCCGGGCCAGACTGCTTCGCGTTGCATGGTCGGAACTGCACCGGATACACAGCCATCTGCTGTGGCTGGGGCTTTTTGCCGACAGCTTCGGATTTGAAAGCCTGTTCATGCAGTGCTGGAAAATCCGGGAAAAAATACTGGATATGAACGAGGCCACCACCGGCAACCGCATCATTGTGTCTGTCAATGTGATCGGCGGAGTCCGGCGTGACATTTCCCGTGAACAGGCCAACTGGATTCTGGCCGGACTCAAAGATGCAGAAAGCGAGATTTTGCGCATTGAAAACACGCTGCTTGCAGATTATACAGTCAAAAAACGCACAGTGGGCAAAGGCATCATCAGCAAGGGAAAAGCATATGAACTGGGTCTGGCAGGCCCGACCCTGCGCGCCAGCGGTGTGGCACAGGACATGCGGCAGTTGAAATACGCGGCTTTTGATGAAATCTTTTTTGAACCGGTGGTGGAAACTGCGGGAGACTGTTATGCGCGGCTGAAAGTCCGGTTTCGGGAAATCCTTCAGAGCATTGATCTGGTACGCCAGTCTCTGGCCCGGCTGGATGACAGTGAACTGAGCGTCAAAGTGAAAGGAAAACCGCCAAAAAGCGACATAGTTTCCCGTGTGGAACAGCCGAGGGGGGAACTGCTGTATTACATCCGCGCAGACGGAAGTAAAAATCTGGAACGGCTGCGCATCCGCACGCCCACCTTTGCCAATATTCCCTCTCTGGTGACCATGCTGCCGGGCATGTATCTTTCGGATGTGCCGGTGATTGTTCTGTCCATTGATCCCTGCATCAGTTGCACAGAAAGATAATATGAAATCTGAAAATATTTCAGCATCAAACCCTGAGGGAATTGAAATTTTTGAAAATACCAATGTGTTCAGGTGTCAGGGAACAGATACTGAAACCTGAACACTGAAACCGGCATATCAGCAATTTTCAAGTCCCTAAGGGTTTCACAGAATTTAATGCTCAATTATTTTTCAGATTTCATATAAGGAGGTGTAACCATGTTCAAAATGACACCCAATCTGATCCGCAATTTTCTTGCCGAGCGCGCCACCCGGCGGCATCCTTTTGATGTCCGGCCCCCTTTTCCCGGTGCCAGGGGTGAAATTGAAAATCATGCGGAAACCTGCATCTTCTGCGGGGTGTGCGCAATGAAATGCCCCTCCCAGTGCCTTTCCGTAGACAAAAAAGCGCAGACATGGGAATGGAATCCCTCGGCCTGCGTCTATTGCGGCATCTGCGCGGAATCCTGCCCCAAACAAAGCCTGCACCAGAAAACCGCATACAGAAAACCTGTTACGGAGAAAGTATCGGTCTGTCTGAAAGGAGAGAGGACAGAGAAGCAGGAGAGCGCAGCACCGGCATGAATCTGCCATTGCAGTTGCACGCATGACCGGGCATTTCCGGGAGTGTCCAAAAAATAATTTTTGCACTCCTCGTCAATTCCGGGGTGCAAAAAATAATTTTTTGCACTCCTCCGGAAAAGTTTTCGATCTGCTGAAACCATATCAATTCCGGGGTGCAAAAAAATAATTTTTTGCACTCCTCCGGAAAAGTTTTATGCCGGAACCCGCGAGCACGCGGATTATCAAAGATTTTGCTGAAATCCGCATACGTGTCCCCTTTGACAAAGAAACAATGATCAGGAATATTGTTGAAAACATTCTCAGACTGGCGGATGCGGGATATACTTTGCCGGATAAGGATGAGCATGCGGATAAGACGGTTTCTCCCGAGGAGATATTTCCTGATCTTCATTCCGGCAGTGCCATACGCGGATTGCGGTACCGGGAAGGAATGACCCAGTCCCAACTGGCCGGAAAAATTGGGGTGAAGCCCCGTCATATCTCTGAAATGGAGAAGGGAAAGCGTCCCATCGGAAAAGAAATGGCAACGCGTCTTGCAAAGGCTTTGCGTACAGACTGTGAAGTATTTCTTTAGTTTCTGACAGGTTCTGCAAACATTTCCTGTTCCCATGTTTGGGAACGTCTGCTGTCAGGGCTGAAAACAGCATCGGAATATCCGGCAGTCACTTGCGGGACAACTGCCAAAGGTTTCCTGCTGACCTTTGCACACCTGGCAAGTCAGGCCCGGAACACAGGAATCAGAATGTTTTTGGTTTGAATTTTTTGTCATTGATGATTTTCACACTGTCGCCTTTCTGTGCTATCACAAACAGCCCCTGACGGTAGGCAAATTTATCTGCCCCTCTGTCCATGACAATCCCGGCAACAGCACCGACAATCTTTCTGTCTGCATATTCAGGAAAAAACTGTTTGAATTTCCCCAGTTTTTGAATAAACTCCTTCACGTCCTCAGTGCTTAATGTGCTTTTGACCTCAACTGTCACGGCATAGTCACCGTTGATTCCCAGAATGTCAATTTCCATTTTTTCCCCGTGTTTCTGCACCTTCACCCTCTGGGAAATTTTTTCAATTTCAATTCCGCGCGCGGCAAACAGAGAAACCATGGCCGGCACAACCAGCCCCTCCACAAAACGGCCCCATTTGCCGGTAATTTCCCCGATCCGCTTGTCGGTTTCCTTGAATTGTCTGTCGGTTTCCTGAAACTTTTTGTCGGTCTCTCTGAAAAGTTCCCGAAGCTCCTGATAACCTTCCCGCATTTCCCGATATCCGTCCCTCATTTCCCGGCTGGTTTCATGAAACATTGCCCAAATCTGTCTGATTTCCTCCGCATGCACGGAGTCCTGCGGTATATTTCTCATAAGATTCTCCTTTCCCTGTCTGAATCAATCTGTATCTTCAGGTTCAAAGAGTCAACTTCCGGTGATCCGGCCTGTCCGGTCAAATCATCTTCAGCAGCAGGATTTTCAGCCATTGAATCCCCTCCTTTATTTTCTGATGTTACACACTGGGCAGCCCGGAATCAAGAAAAAAACATCCCGAACCGAATCCCGGAGACAAAAAAACCGTTTCTTTCCCGGAGGGAAAAGACGGCCAATTCAGAAAGAGATTTGTGGATCAAATCAGTTGCTCCTCCGAAGTAAAATTGTGTCATTTTCCCGGAGTGCCAAACGGAAAGCTGGCCATATTTTTTTTGATCACTCCAATGTTCCAAAATTTCCGTTTGAACTGCTCTTACTCTCTTCAGCAAATTATTTGACTTTTCCCAAAATTTCAGTATCATCAGATTCCCATTTTCTGAGAATATATACCATTACTTGAAACATTTAAGTTGATTTATCTGCTGCAGTGTGTTATATG
>CAZDIU010000027.1:0-30430 GCA_964505535.1 uncultured Desulfobacterales bacterium
AGCGGAGCAAAAGGAGAACGGTTTGATTCCTGAGAAATCAGATAAGAAGGAAAAACAGAATTCAGTTGGGAGAGTTAAATGGAAATTTTGATTGTGGCTTTGGCTTCGCTCCTGGTTTCAGCGCTGACCCTGTATTCAGGTTTTGGGCTGGGAACTCTTCTTATGCCCGTCTTTGCGCTTTTTTTCCCTGTGGAAGTGGCAGTGGCTGCCACAGCCATTGTTCACGGGGCAAACAATGTTTTCAAAATTGCTGTGGTGGGCAGACATGCGGATCGGACACTGGTGCTTGCATTCGGTGTTCCCGCGATCATGGCTGCTTTTGCAGGAGCCGCAGCATTGGGGTATGTATCGCATTTTGGTGAAATTGCCAGGTATTCCATCGGGTCCGGAACAGCCGTGGTTACACCCATCAAACTGCTTATGGCCCTGATGATGTTTTTTTTCGCGCTGTTTGAACTTCTGCCGCGTTTCAGGGAACTCCGCTTTGATCGCAGCTATCTGTTCATTGGCGGAATTCTTTCCGGTTTTTTCGGCGGATTTTCCGGGCATCAGGGCGCACTCCGCTCCGCGTTTCTTGCAAAAACAGATATTTCCACCCAGGCATTTGTGGGAACCAATGCGTTTATCGGTTTCATGGTGGATATGGCGCGGATTGCCACTTATGCCGCCATGTTTATTGCACTGAAAAGCGGAAATCCTCTCCAGTCTGAGCAGTGGTCGCTGATTGTTGCGGGAATTGTCTGCGCGCTGGCCGGTGTCATGATTGGCAAACGGTTCCTGCACAAAATCACCATGAAAACGGTTCAGACGATCACGGGCATTCTTCTGCTGGGAATTGCGTTGGCACTCGGAATGGGGTTTGTGTGAGTGAGCATTTCAGGATTTCAGAAGCGGAAAAAAACCTGCATATAAAGATGTTGTTTCACATTCCTCATGGCCGTTTGACACCCAGTATCATTTTCTTAAATCCCTGCGCAACCCATCTGCCGACAGCACGGGAAGCTGCATATCCGATGGTTGCTGTCATCAGGTAAAGCATCACTCTGGCACCCGTACCCATGTCGGGCTGCATAATAAGGGGAACCATAAGAGCGGCTGCAGCAATGCCGATGAGAATCTGCCAGGTGTCCGGCAGAAACAGAATGTAAAAGATGATATAGGCCGGTGTAATCTGTCTTTTTTGCATATTGTTCCATCTCCCAAAATAAGAGCAGTGGGTCAAAACGGCTGATTTTTTTGGATCCGAATTTCCCGCAGAAAAAAATTCTGTGTGAGTCTGCGTGATTCTGCTGTTAAAAAAACAGGTGATCAGCGGTTCTGACCCACTGCCAAAACAAGGTTGTTTCCCTGATCCGGATGTCAGCGGATCAAAAGAATTGTGAAGGACTGCCAAAATGAAGTGAAACGAAATGCTGGCCCCGCAGAATACGAACGATTCCGTTTCTTTCAATTATTCTCCAATCACTTGTTTTTCAAAAAGTTTTAGGGATGTGAAACTTTTTAAAATACCGGACAGTTCGGGTGTCAGTATGCGGTCAGGACTGAAACCTGAACACTGAAACCTCAAAACCGGCATATCAGCAATTTTCAAATCCCTTACCATCCGCTGTTTTCTGCGCATTTTCCTGTGCGGTCTCCTTTACCAGTTTTATGGCAAAAAGTAAATGCTGCTGCATGTTTTTTGCCACAGCAAATGCTCCTGCAAATTTGACCGGATCAGCGGATTGAAACAGATGTTTCAGGGGCCTGCACAATTCCCTGTCCATTTCCAGCCGATCAATGCAGGGCAGCAGTTCCTCTGTGGTCATTTCCGGCGCATTGATGCCAAATCTGCCTTCCAGATAATGGCGCACAATGGCAGATATTCGGAAATAGAAACTTTTTCCTTCCATGTTTTCCACGTCTGAGAGTTCACTGAGCGCGAGCAGAGCAGCCTCATGCGGCGGCAGGGAAGGCACGGTCATTGCCTTTACCCGTCTCTTCCGGTGCCGAAACCAGTAAAGGATTGCAGCCAGCATTGCAAGAATTGCAATTGCTGCCAGAACATACCAGAGAATCACAGGATCAAAGCCCGCAGGTTCCGGCGGTTTGATGTCATGAATGTCAGTCATGGCGGCAGCATCATCCGCTGTTCCGGGCTGTGCCGGACTGACTGGCAAAGAGATGTTCCGGTTCTGCAGATCTTTCAGCGCATCCGGCGGAATCAGGGGTGTGACAGGTTTGTCCTCTGCAAATGACAGTAAGGGGAAAAAAAACAGTATACAGACAAAAATGCGCAGCATCAGCGTTTCCTCTTTTCTCTGTAACGGAAATAACGGGTCAGGGCATCAGATGCCTCGTCTGCGGTGCTGATTTCAATGCGGTCAATATCAGACCCGCTCAGCATTTCCAGTGTATTCCGGTATTGGGCTTTTTTCATGGCATGATACTGGTTTCTGGTGTTTTCATCCGACGCGTCAATTTCCATGATTTGACCGGTTTCAAAATCCTGAACACAGCAGATTCCTGCTTTGGGCAGTTCAAAATCACCGGGATCAGAGAGCATGACACTGATGAGTTCATGCCTGCGGGAAATGGTGCGAAGCTGCCGTAAATAATCTGCATCCAGAAAATCGGAAATCAGAAAGGAAATGGTTTTTTTCCTGCACACCCTGCCCAGATAGGAAACTGCTCCGGCAATATCCGTGCCTTTGCGCTCCGGTGCAAAGGTGAAGATTTCCCGGATTACGCGCCAGACATGCGCGGAACCTTTTTGTGGGGGAATGTATTTTTCCACCCCGTCAGTAAACAGAATGGCTCCCACTTTGTCATTGCTGCGGATGGCATTGAACGCCAGGATTGCGGCGGTTTCTGCTGCAATCTCCCGTTTCAGATTTTCCTGTGTGCCGAAATTCCCGGACGCGCTCATATCCACCAGCAGGATGACCACCAGTTCCCTTTCCTCACGGTAGCGTTTGATATAAGGCCGTCCCATGCGTGCGGAAACCTTCCAGTCAATGCTTTTGACTTCATCCCCCGGAGAATATTCCCGCACTTCCTCAAATTCAATGCCGCTCCCCCGGAACACAGACCGGTACTGCCCGGCCATCATGGTATTGACCACACGGGAGCTTTTGATATGAATCTTTTTGATTTTTTTTATGATTTCAGTTGGCAGCATAGTGTCAGTTATCAGGTGTCAGTGAACAGTTATCTCATCAATTTCCTTTGTGGAAAACATCCGAAGACTGTCTGTGAAAAAAAACAACTGTTTACGGCACTTCCACAGAATCAAATATTCGTGCGATAATCATCTCAGTGGTGATGTCCTCGGCTTCGGCCTCATAACTCAGAAGAATGCGGTGCCGCAGCACACTGGGCGCGATGGTTTTGATGTCCTGGGGCGTGACATAGGCCCGTCCCTGGAGAAACGCGTAAGCCCTGGCCGCAAGACTGAGAAAAATCGTGGCTCTGGGAGATGCCCCAAACTGAATATACTGGGCAATGTCAATCTTGTAATCTGCGGGTCTGCGGGTGGCAAACACAATATTCACAATATAATCTTTGAGTTTTTCATCCACATACACCGATCTGATCAGTTCTTCAATCTCATTGAGCTGGGACGGGGCCAGCACCTGCTGAATCTGCACAGATTTTTCAAATCCCACCCGTTTCATGATTTCCTTTTCCTGGGTTTTGTCCGGGTATCCGATGATCAGTTTGAGCATGAACCGATCCACCTGTGCTTCGGGAAGCGGATAGGTTCCCTCCTGCTCAATGGGGTTCTGCGTAGCCATGACCAAAAACGGATCGGCCAGAGGAAAGGTGCTTTCTCCAATCGTGACCTGCCGCTCCTGCATGGCTTCCAGCAGCGCGGACTGCACTTTGGACGGTGCGCGGTTGATTTCATCCGCGAGAATGATATTGTGAAAAATCGGGCCTTTTTTGATGGTGAAATCTCCGGTTTTGGGCAGATAGATTTCGGTTCCGATCAGATCCGCAGGCAGCAGATCCGGGGTAAACTGAATCCGTTTGAAATCCGCCTGCACCGTGTCTGCCAATGCCTTGACCGCACTGGTTTTTGCCAGTCCCGGCACCCCTTCAATCAGAATATGGCCTTTGGTGAAAAGCCCCATGAGCAGCCCGTCAATGAGTTCCTGCTGCCCGACCATGACTTTTGCGATTTCACTTTTGATGCTGCCAATCAGCAGATGCTTTTCTTCAATCTTTGCTCTCAGTTCCTCAACCGTGCTCACTTTGCCTCCTTTTTATTTCCTGTCGGTATAAGGAGATAACATTAATGAACACAGAAGCATTTGTCAAGACACTCGGAAAATGGAAGAAAGGAACAGCAGTAAGACTTTTATTCTTTCTGCGGGAAATCCAGCGAGGGTATGCGGCTGCTCAGAAATATGACACCGAAAAAAAGCAGCCTGCTCAGTGGGTTGTCAAAAAAGTTCTTTCACATTTAAGGATTTGAAAATTTCTGACAGACCGGTTTCAGGTTTCAGTGTTCAGGTTTCATACCAATTCGCCATTGATCTGAAACACAAATTTTTCAGAAAAACCGGATTTTTCAAAAAAATCCGGTTTTTTGAACACACGAAAACCTCTTTTTGCCTGCCTGTAAGTATCTTTTCAATGGAGAATCGGTATCAGAGTCTGTTCCCTGAGACCTGACACCTGAACACAAATGCAAAGAATTTAATTGACAATCCAATCAGTTATTATTCAGTTATATAAATGAGGATAAAAATCGGCGGACGTTCTGATTATGAAATTTCTGTAAGCACGAAGAAATGAATTTGCTGCGGGAAGTCAGTTGTGCACCCCCCTTTGAATATCTCCCGTAAGCGGTGCCATGCACCAACCGGGATCGATCCGCGACACAGACGACATCACTTATTGCTGCTTCCTTCCGGACCTGACAAGGTTCGCGACTGTCTGTTGCGCGGCGGCCGGTCAGGAATGAGACCTTTCCGGGGGAATATCCTCGGGGGGGAGTTCAGCCCCGCATAAAGCGGATTTCGGGTACAGGGCACCGCCAGCTCCCCGCCTAGCACAACTGATCTGTAATTATAATCTTTCTGCCGCATTTTTCAAGAGGAAAAAAGAAATAAATTTCAATCATCCGATATTTATGGAAATCACAGGGGAGACACCTCAGTTTCCCATCAGAACTCTGCGGGCTTCCTGACGGCCGCTTTCCGTGAGAAAGGATTTTGCTATGATTTTTTCCAGACGATCCTTTTCCATGGGCTTTTCTTTGTGCTGTTCCGACAGATTTTCAATCAGATCCGCATCGTACAAAACCCTGAAATTGAGCGTCTCCTCAGGCCGGGGATGATGGTGATGTCCCACAATGTCGCAGACTTCATCAATCAACTGTTCCCTTGCGCCCAGTTTGACCAGTATTTCCCTTGCAATGGGCGGGCCTTCCAGTTCCTGATATTTTCCCGATGTGCTGCCGTGTTTGCGTTCAGCCTCGTGAATGCCGATGTCATGCAGATACGCTGCACACAGAATCACGGCCATATCCCCGCCTTCGCTTCGGCCAATGCGATCCGCATATCGGGCCACACGGGTGGCATGGCCGATGCGCTTGAAGTCTGTTCTGAAATATTTCTTCATTTCAATCGCCACACGGTCTTTGAGGAGATTTTCCTGCTTTGCCACCACTTCCGGCGGAAGGGTTCCAATGCACTGCTCCGCGTATTTGCAGTAGGCAGCGCACCCGAAATCCATTTTGGGATTGGCAAAGCGGTGCCCGCAATGATCGCATTTCCGGGCTGTGTCATCTTTGAAAAATTCAACACTTTTGCCGCATTCGGGGCATTTCACCTCATATATGGCATCGTCTTTCCAGTACTGTGTATCCTGTCCGGGGCATCTCATAACGCCACCTCCTTGTATGTAATTCGTCACATGCCGCTGAACCGGCATCCGTTTTTTGATTTTTGTATGATAATACATGAAAAATCTGTGTATTGCTTTGACCTAAATCAAGAGAAAAGAATAAAAAGGGGTTAGGGGATAGGGGTTGGGGATTGGGGTCTGGGGAACAGGGATAAGTTTCACTGAATTTCAGCATTCAGGAATCACGACTCTCTATCCCTCAACCCCTAATCCCCGAACCCCCAGGCTTTAAAGATTTGAACAAAAAATATTGGAATTGACTTAAGTCAATGAATCATTGTAAAAGACAGTGATACAGATTTAATGGATGAAACTGTGTTTTGCCGGTGCTGTTCTGAAATTTGCTGAAGATGTCTCAGAAACACAAAACTCACAAAGGAGGTATGAATGGCTGAAAATCAGGAAAAACCCCCTCAAAGCAGTTCCAAACGCTGGCCCAAATTTGGATTTCTTATCCTGGGACTGGTACTTGGCTGCATTATGACTGCGGGTGCGGGTGTGGGGATGAAAATGACGGATCAGCGTCCCTTTTGCGCAGGATGCCATATCATGAATGAAGCGGCACTCACGCACAAAATTTCCGCTCATGCCAAACTGGCCTGCAATGAATGCCACGCGCCCCACAGTATTCCGGAAAAAATCCCCTTCAAAACCGCAGCAGGAACCAAAGATATGTACATCAACACCTTTGGCAATCCTGAACTGCCCATCAAGGCAGGGGAAAGCACAAGGAAGGTTGTAAATGACAACTGCAAAACCTGTCATCATATGACCAATTCCGCAGTGGCAAGCATGAGTGTCAAGGAAATGTGCACAGACTGTCATCGGAATGTTCAGCACATGCGTATGAAACCCATCAGCACAAGGAGCGTAGGAGATGCATAATAAATCTGTTTCCCTCAGTATGATTATCGTATTTTTTGCCGCGTTTGTTTTACTGCTTTCCGCATGTTCGGATGTCAGCGAACTGCAGGCGCCTGTGTATGACACAGGCCTGTCTTCTGAAGAAATCCGCAACAGTGTTTTCAAAGACAAGTTTCCCGCCCAGTATGCCTATTATCAGCGCAATGATGAAAGTCAGGTGATGACCGAATACAATGGTTCGGTTCCCTATGAAAAGCACAACTGGGCTGATCCGCTTCCCGAAGGTTACAAATATGTGCAGCCCTACCTGAAAAATCTCTGGCTTGGTTATCCCTTCAGTTATGAATACCGTGCAGCACGGGGACATACCTATGCCCTGGAGGATTTTCTGGATATTGACCGTATCAACCGCTATGATGAAAAAGGCGGACTGCCCGCTACCTGCTGGAACTGCAAAACCACCAAAATGCTTGAATGGCCCAAACAGGAGGGAGATGGTTTCTGGGCAAAGGATGTCAATGAAATGCGGGACAAACTGGACCCGCGGGATCATGTGATCGGATGCGCGACCTGTCATGATCCCAAAACAGCCGAACTTCGGCTTTACAGCATCCCTCTGCAGGATTATCTGAAATCCCAGGGCAAAGATTTCAAACATATGTCCAGAAATGAGCAGCGCGCTCTGGTATGCGGCCAGTGCCATGTGGAATACTATTTTCTGGACAAATCCTTTGGCCCGGCCAAAAAACCCAAATTCCCCTGGGACAAGGGTTTGGATCCGGATCAAATCTATGCCTATTATGAGGATCAGGGCGAATGCACGGTCAAAGGTTTTGAGGGAAATTTTGTTGACTGGACCCATCCGGTATCCAAAACCCCCATGCTCAAAGCCCAGCATCCGGAATATGAGACCTGGATCAACGGGACTCACGGAGCGGCAGGTGTCACCTGTGCGGACTGCCATATGTCCTATGTCCGCACAGATGACAAAAAGAAAATCTCCTCCCACTGGTGGACTTCACCGCTCAAGGATGCAGAAATGCGGGCCTGCCGTCAGTGCCATTCAGACAAAACTCCTGAATTTCTGAAATCACGCGTGCTTTTCTCCCAGAAAAAGACCTTTGATCAGTTGATGACAGCCCAGGATCTGTCTGTAAAGGCGCATGAGGCTGTGCGGCTGGCTTTGGAATATCAGGGGGAAAAGGCGGAAAATTACGAAGATTTGGTCATAAAGGCACAGCAGATGATCCGCAAGGGACAGTTTTTCTGGGATTATGTTTCTGCCGAAAACAGCGTGGGATTCCACAACCCCGCGAAAGCCCTGGATACCCTGGCCACATCACAGCAGTGCAGTCAGAAAGCGGTTGATTTTGCCTCTGAGGCAACCAAATTCGGCATTTCCAAAGATCTGGCCGGAGACATCCGGGAGATTGTGCCGCCCATTCTGCGCCACACACGCAAACTGCAGCAGGATCAGGAGCATATGAAAACCCACAAATGGTTCCAGTACATTCCGGTGCTGCCTGAGGCAAAACAGGTCTGGGAAGGCCAGAAAAGGCTGTAAAAAAAACATGACATCAGCATAAGTCCCCTGTGGGACTGACAGGAATGCCAGTCCCACAGATTCTGTTTTCCTTCACAAAAAGTTATGTCGAACTTTATCCCATTTCCCTTTCTTTGATGCCCAAATTCAAATTTTCCCGTGTTACGCTGCTGTTTTGTCAGCCTTGAATCTGTGAGTTGAAAAAAAACCGGATTTTTCCAAAAAATCAAATTTTTATCAACAGTTGAACTCACAAAATCAAACTTGACAAAGCACTGCACCCTCAATGGAAAAATCACAGATCAGAGGGGCATGATCAGAGAGTTTCACTTTGGGAATCTCAAAATTCCGGATCCGGATTGCCGGGCTGTGAAAAATGAAATCCATCTGCTTTCTGGGAGAAGTGCTGGGCTTTCTGTGAACAGGGAAAACCGGAACCGCAAAAAAACTTGCTTTTCAAAGATTTTCTGATATGAAAGACAGATGAAAACAGACACCCTGTCTTAACGCGAATTTGACATAAAAGTTTAATCTGCCAAATCAGAGTGTTTTTTCTCCCTGTTTGCAAGAGGCCGGAAACCGGTGACTGTGCTGAACTCGCGTTATGTCATGGTCTGCTCCGTGCAAATCCCGAAAGTATCTTTTGATCTGATGCGCGGGACAGGGACGGCCGGTATCTTCTTCAAAGCATGGCAGAAAGCGGATGGATGTTTTTTTCTGCCGCTTCCCGCAGCAGGAATGCAGATTTTTTAAACCGAAATCAACATGCTCGGATAATTTTTTGAAAAGGTTGAATATTCCATCATTTCGTCCAACTCCTCTGTCCGGATCATTAAGCAGGGAAGCAGAACTCCTTCCAAATGAAAGAAATGTTATTTTTTTAAAGGAAACAATCTCATGAACTTCTTTTTTCATCCCAGAGGCATTGCCCTGATCGGGGCTACGTCAAACCCCGCAAAAGGGGGATATGCCATACTCAGAAATCTTGTCACCGGGTATAAAGGCGGCATTTATCCGGTCAATCCCCGTTATCCGGAGATTGACGGCGTAAAATGCTATCCTTCAGTGGCAGAGGTTCCGAATCCGGTGGATATTGCCATTGTGTTTGTGCCGGGAAAACAGGTTCCGCAGATTGTCCGGGACTGCGCGGCACGCGGCATACAGGGCGTGATGATCGAATCCGGCGGATTTGCCGAAAGCGGGGAGGAAGGCCGGGCAATGCAGGAAGAACTGAAACGCATTGTCCAGGAAACCGGCATACGGCTCTGGGGGCCCAACTGCATGGGGCTGGTGGACGCGGTCAACCGTTACGTCTTTTCCTTTGTCTCCCCAACCATATGGGAAAATTTTTTTCCCGGAAATGTATCGCTTATTGTGCAGAGCGGTATGCTTTCCGGCGCGTTTCTCATTGACCGGATGAGTCATGGAACCATGGGTATCAGCAAGGTCTGCTCCGTGGGCAACAAAGTGGATGTGGATGAGTGCGAACTGCTGGAATACCTGATCAGAGATATGGAAACCGATGCCATTGGGCTTTATCTGGAGGCCATTCCTGACGGCAGACATTTTATGGAAATCTGCCGATCCTCCCGCAAACCCATTGTGGTGCTCAAAGGCGGCAAAAGCCCCAAAGGCGCTGCCGCTGCCATGAGTCATACGGCAAGCATGGCAGGAGATACGGCAGTCATCAGCGGAGCGCTGACCCAGGTGGGTGTTGCCCAGGCCCGGGATTTTGACCAAATGACAGATCTGTGCAGAACCATGGCCCTGTATCCCCATGTGGAATGTTCAGGTATGGGACGGGTCGCCATACTGACCTACAGCGGAGGTGCGGGAATTGTATCTGCGGATTTCATTCATGAATGCGGACTGGAACTGGCTGAACTCTCGAAAGAATCCGTGACTGCCATGAAAACCGTGTTTCCGGAATGGATGAAACCTTCCAATCCTGTTGACCTGTGGCCTGCGGTGGAACAGCACGGAGCGGAAAAAGCCTATGGAACCGCATTCCGTGCGGCATGCGCAGATCCCGGCGTGGATGCCATTTTTGTCCACGCCTTTGTGGGCGGATTTTCTCTGAACATTGATCTTTCCAGTCTGGCCGAACAGGCCCGTATCGCGGGAAAACCTGTTTTCTGCTGGGTGATCGGCAAAAGCGATGAGGCCGCTGCATTTCAGATAAAGGCACGGGAAATCGGCATTCCGGTTTTCCGGGAGATCAGCCGGGCAGTGGAGTGCATGGATGCGGTTTTTTCCCGGAAACGGATGATGGACGCGGGACTTTCCAGGGAAGTGATTTCAGATTCCTTTTCCGTGTCTGACGAGGCCAATGATTTGCTGCACAAAGAAAGCGGTGTGCTGGACGAACATCTGTCCAAACAGATTCTGGCCGGGTGCGGCATTCCCACTGTAAAAGAGCAGATTGTGACAAAAGCCAAAGAAGCCGTGAGCCTGCTTTCGGAAATGGGCAGCCCTCTGGTGATGAAGGGACTGGTGCCGGGGCAGGTGCACAAAACCGAATCCGGCCTGGTCAGTCTCTGGCTCAGCAATGAAGCCGGTGTCAGAAAGCATTTCAAATCCCTGAAGGAAAAAATCGGCGATACGGGAAAGATTCTGCTGCAGAAGCAGGTGGAAGGCGGGGCGGAACTTATCGCGGGGCTGCTGCGGGATCCCCAGTTCGGTCCCTGTGTCATGTTCGGGCTGGGCGGAATCATGGCTGAAGTGCTCAAAGATGCGGTATTTGCCTCTGCACCCATTACCCATGAGGAGGCGCTGGAACTTATCGGAAGACTGAAATCCCAGCAGATGCTCAACGGCTTCCGCGGAGCAGAACCTGCGGATCGGAATGCGCTTGCTCAGATTCTGGTCAATCTGGGACGCCTGGGGCTGGCCTTTCCCCAGATCAGGGAAATTGACATCAATCCGCTCATTGTCACCAAAGGCAAACCTGTGGCAGTGGATGCCACGGTCATTATTGACAAATAAATGAGATCGAAAACCGGGATGCGGTGGCGATCCCGGTTTTTTTCAGGAAATCCCTTATACCTGTTCCCCATTGAAAAGATGCCCGCAGGCAGGCAAAAAGAAGTTTTCGTGTGTTCAAAAAACCGGATTTTTTTGAAAAATCCGGTTTTTCCGAAAAATCTGTGTTTCAGATCAATGGCGAATTGGTATTACATCCGCACCGTAATGTAATATCCCTCCCCTCCCCGCTGCAGGAGAACCACCACCGAGCTTTTGTTCCGGTATTTCACCACAGCCTTTTCAAAATCAGCGGTATTGCGGATGGGCATTTCATCCATCTGCCGGATAATGTCTCCGGGCCGCACACCGATGCGGGCCAGATAGGAATCCCGGCGCACTTCGCGGATGACCACGCCTTCAGCCCTCTGCTGACGAAGATTTTCCACTTTCACGCCCAGCCGATCATATCCCAGTCCCGCAGCCTGTTCCACAGGAAATACCGAGGCTTTGAGAGAAGCCTTCCAGGTTTTCCCATTGCGCAGCAGGGTCAGATGCAGAATATCTCCCGGAGAAATTCCCTTCATCACGGCATAAAAATCACTGGTGGATCGGATATCCTGACGATCCGCTGCCAGGATCACATCCCCTTCCGCAATACCCGCGCTGTGCGCGGGACTGCCGGTATCCACGCTCCGAACCATAACCCCGGTCTGCCCCTGCAGATTCAGGTATGCTGCCATACGGGGATCCAGATACTGCACCGTGATTCCCACCCATGATTCACTCACCTGACCATACTGGATGAGTTCCTCCACAATCCGCCGGGCCTTGTTGATGGGAATGGCAAAACCGATGCCCTGCGCCTTGGCATAAATTGCGGTGTTGATCCCGATGAGTTCTCCGTTGATATTCAGCAGAGGCCCCCCGCTGTTGCCGGGATTGATGGAGGCATCGGTCTGGATGAAATCATGGTATACCGTGTCTTCAGTGCGGATGCTCCGGTTGATCGCGCTGATCACCCCTGTGGTCACGGTATGGGAAAAACCAAAGGGATTGCCAATGGCGATGACATCCTCGCCTATCATCAGATCTTCGGAATTTCCCATTTCCACAGAAGGCAGCCGTTCTCCGGAACGGATGCGCAGCACTGCCAGATCCGAATCTCTGTCCGCTCCCACAACAGTTGCCTCAAACTCCCGCTCATCTTTCAGGATGACCGTGATTTTTCCGGCCTGGGCAATCACATGGGCGTTGGTCAGAATGAATCCCTGTTTTCCGTCAATAATCACACCCGAACCCAGACTGCTGCGCTTGTATTCCCGTTTCGGCACAGGATCAAAAAAATCCCGGAAAAAGGAATCAAAAAAAGGATCAGAGTGGAAAAAAGGGCCGGAACGCTGCTGCACTGCATATTCCGAACTGATATTGACCACAGCCGGGCTCACCTTCTGCACAGCCTCTGTCACCTCATTTTCCCGCCGGTATTTTCCGGCCTGCGCATCCGTAACGGACACCGCGGCTGCCCAAAAAAGAATTCCAGACAGAATGCACGGCATCCACTTGATTCGGAAAAGTATTTTTTTCATGATGATTTCCTCTCGGGTTGGTCACAATTTCTGCCGCTGCCCCGCGGCAGATGTTTTTGCTGAAAGTTTCAGAAAATAATAATATTGCTTTCGGAAAAAACAAGGCATCTTTCTTCCTGTTACCAGACGCTGCCCCAATGCCATTAAGGTAAGGGACGGACACCTGATCCTGTGTGCACCAACTGATGTAATTTCCATTTCTCAGTTATCCTCTGCCTCTGTATCCGGAAGGGAAAATTTGTATCCTATGCCGTATACCGAGCAGATAAGCTGCTGTTCCGGCAGATGATCCCCGAGTTTTTTCCGCAGATTTTTGATGTGGGAATCAATGGTGCGCTCATAGCCCTCAAAATCATATCCCTGCACCTTGGCGATCAGATCCGAGCGGGAGAAAACCCGGTCAGGATGCATGAGCATAATCTTCAGCAGACCATATTCGATGGGCGTCAGGTTCAGGGGATTGCCGTTTACGGAAACCGTATGTTTTTCCTCATCCAGGCTGACCGGCCCCATGCGGATTTTTTTCCCGGAAATCTCCGGGGATGAGCGTCGAAGCACAGCCTTTACCCTTGCCATCACTTCCCTGGGGCTGAAGGGTTTGCAGATATAATCATCCGCACCCAGTTCCAGCCCAAGAATCCGATCAATCTCTTCCACCTTTGCCGTAAGCATGATGATGGGAACATGGGAGAATTTCCGGATTTCCCGGCAGACTTCCATACCGTCCATGCCGGGCAGCATGATATCCAGCAGGATCAGATCAGGCGGCTCTTTTTTCACCAGGGGGATCACGGTATCCCCGCGATCCATGCAGGATGCTGTATAGCCCGCATTTACAAGATAATCCCGCAGCAGCCGGGCTATCTTGATTTCATCTTCAACAATGAGTATCATCTTCAGATTCCCCCGGTGTTTTCATGCACAAATCCTTTTAGGAGTTACGCAGTTGGTTTTTCAAGTATCTGATTTTTAAAGAACGGGCTTTGTACAGTGCAACATTCGCTTCCATAAAAATCAGCATGTTAAAATTCAACTGCGTAACTTCTGCCTTTCTGTTTTCAGATTGTTTCATCTGTCTGTTTTTACATTTTTCTGCATCCGGATACAAGAAAAAAGGGTACAAAAGTGCAGAATTCCCTGTCCCCAAAAAAGAAAAGAGAACGGTTTTCTTCGTTCCCTTTCTGCTGTTCCGGTTCATATCTCTGCCGGATTACGTACAGTTAGGCTATATATTAAAATAAATATACCAAACTGTGTAAATTAAAATCTGGCTGATTTTCAACTTGATTCAAACATCATTATATAATATCAATGCGGTTTCCTTAAGGATAAAATTCCCCTCCCCCTGTGGGAGCATGACTGTTAAGTTCTCCGTCCGGTTTCCCCCTTTTTTAAAGGGGGATTACGGTGGATTATCGGACAGTTGAAAGAGAAATCCCCCTGCCTCCCTTTAAAAAAGGGGGGAAATGTGACGCTGTGATTTCATAACGTCATTCCGGCGAAAGCCGGAATCCGGTGTTTCCGCAAAACAGATTGAAGAACCATAAAATTCCTGACCCGGCCGGTCAGTTTAGCGTTTTCAAGGGTGCTTCATCACTGATCCGCTGCCCCGTCAGCCTTTGAAAGGAGAAAAAGACAGTGGGCGATGAAAAGAATCGTGTATGCCCGGTTATTTCAGCAGGCAGTCTTGACAACAGAATCCGAAGATGGCTGCAAAACCCCCGCAAAATACTTGAACCTTATATACAGGAAGGAATGACAGTTCTGGACATGGGTTGCGGCCCAGGTTTTTTCACTGTTGAACTCGCTGAAATGGTTGGCAAATCAGGCAAAGTTATTGCTGCGGATTTGCAGGAAGGGATGCTTCGGAAACTTGGAGACAAGATTCAGGGAACAGATCTTGAAGAGCGTATCACACTGCATCTGTGCGAAAAGCACAGAGTGGGCTTGTCAGAGGCGGTTGATTTTGTTCTGGCATTCTACATGGTTCACGAGCTCCCTGATCAGCAGGGCTTTCTCAGCGAGATAAAATCAATGCTTAAATCAGAAGGACGGATTTTCATAGCAGAACCGCCATTCCACACTTCAAAGGCGTCATTTGAGGAAACCGTCAGAAAAGCACAGAATGCCCGTCTTCTGGCTGTTGCCAGGCCAAAAATATTTCCCGGCAGGGCTGTGTTATTGCAAAAGGGCTGACAAGGGCATGCAGACAGGATATCGCCCCCGAAAAAGGGGAATTCATTTCTCCCGGCATTGCCGATTGTCACTGAATCTGTTCTTATGAAGCGAGCACAGCTTTTCTGACCGGCCCGCAGGTTATCTGAAAAAATTCGGATGCAAAGGCCGGTCTTTCTGCCCCTCCAGCATATCCCGCATCCGTTTCACTTCCGCCTTTGTTCTCCGCAACTGTTCCTCCAGTGCCTCACGCTTTTCATAAGGTGTGCGCTCAATTTTCTTCTGTATATCCTCCGCCTCTTTGATCAGGCGGTACAGATCCCTTGCAATCAGTCGGATGGACATTCACACTCCCCGGTTCCGGATGCTGAACTGCACCCCTGCTTCCCTCTCAGGGAAATTTTTTGCATATCTGCCTGAATCCTGACACTTCTCAATTAAACCGCAATATTGGTTCCGTCATCCGTGAGCCGGAACACGGACACAGATTCATTCAACTGGGCTGACATCTTGGCCAGACTTTTCATGGAAACCGCAGTCTGACGGCTGGCCGCAGAGGTCTGGGAACTGATTTCACCCACTTCCTCCATGGTTTTGGCGATTTCCTCCGAAGCCTTGGCCTGCTGTTTGGAGGCCATGGAAATGGACTGGATCAGATCGCCCAACTGGGTGGACACGGTTTCAATTTCCTGCAGTTTTTTGCGCGCGCCGTCTGCCAGTTTCGATCCTTCCACCACCCGCTGAATGCTCTCTTCCATGCTGGAACCTGCCTCATTGATTTCAGCCTGGATGTTTTTGATCAGGGTGTCAATCTGCTTGGTGGCATTGGTGGATCGCTCGGCCAGCCGCTGCACTTCCTCGGCCACGACCGCAAATCCCCGTCCCGCATCCCCTGCCATGGCTGCCTGAATGGACGCGTTGAGCGCAAGAATGGATGTCCGGTCCGCGATGTCATTGATCAGCTGAACAATGTTGCCGATTTCCTGGGAGCTTTCCCCCAGACGCTTGATGGCCCGTGCAGTTTCCTGCGCGTGTTCCCGGATGGATTCCATGGCCCGGTTGGTGGCACGCACAGCCTCCGCGCCTTCTTTTGCATGAAGGGTGGCCTGTTCGGACACGCCTGCGGAACGGCCTGCATTTTCCGCAACCTGCTGAATGGACGCTGACATTTCATTGATGGCATCAATGGTTTCCCTTACCTGAACCGCCTGCATTTCACTGGTTTCCGCGAGATTTTCTGTGGAACTGCTGACTTCCTGGGATGTGGCAATGACCTGCAGGGTCACATCCTTCACATTTTTGACCACCTCACTGAGCTGCTCGGCCATTTCATTGAAGGAATCCGCAATTGCGCCCGTGAAATCCTCGGTGACTTCGGCCCGCGCGGTCAGATCCCCTTCTGCCAGACCGCTGATTTCCTCCAGCAGGTTCATGATGGAACCCTGCATGGAATCCCGCTCCTCACTGCTCTGGATCAGGTTCAGGGTATTGTCCAGCATCTCATTGAGACTTTTGGACATTCTGCCCAGTTCATCATCATAGAGAACTCTGGCCCGTGCCTCATAGTTTTTCTTGCCGATTTCGCCGAACACCGACATGATATTCAGCACAGGACGGATAACGGTCCGGTCTGCCACAAACCAGATCACCAGAATGATGAGCAGAAACATCACAACTGTAACCCCCAGTATAAAGGTGAGCACACTTTTCACAGGCTTCAGAATTTCTTCCCGTGTCACATCCATCATCACAGTGCCGTTGCCCGAAGGGAGAGGGGAAAACGCGCAGAATACCGTTTTTTCATCAAAAGGACGCCAGACATTTTCCGCAATGCCTTTCATCCGTGCACGGATTCTTTCCGGCGGATAATATTCCCTGTACTTGGGGGGAAATCTGTCCGGAGACATTCCCAGCAAATTCTCCCCGAAATCTGTCATTCCCGCGACTTCATCCCTTTTGTTGAAAATGGTGATGACAGTACTCCTGTAGTGTTTGAATTCATTAAGTTTATCCTCTGGAAGCCGAATTGTCTGACCGGATGTCAGCAACTGTGCCTCAATATCTGTCGCGGAAATATAATTGGCCACCACATCCGCCCTTGCCTGAAGCACTTCCCTGTTACTCGCAATGACAGAATCCCGATAGGAGGTTCTGAAGATAGACAAAACCACGGCCAGGGCAATCAGTACAATCAGCACAATACTGATTTGCAGCTTGGCCCTGATGCTCAGACCCAGTATCCATTTTTTCAGACGTTCCAAATTTTCCTCCTTATCTCCTAAGGTTCCATCAGTTTTGCCACATGGTTCAGCAGTTCGGCCCTGTCACAGGGTTTGGTCATATATACATCAGCGCCCTGTTTCATTCCCCAGAAACGGTCGCTGTCCTGATCCTTGCTGGTCAGCATCAGCACCCGGATACCGCGCGTGTCAGGTGAAGTTCTGATCTGACGGCAGACCTGAAATCCGTTCTTTCCGGGAAGAATGACATCCAGTATCATCAGATGCGGTTTCTGCTCCGCAGCTTTTATCAGAGCCTCTTCGCCGTCCGCGGCGGTGATGATCCGGCTGTATCCCTCCCCTTTCAGGACATCGGTGATAAAGCGCATATGGGTGGGGCTGTCTTCCACAACCAGAATCAGTCTGTTTTTCATTTTATCCTCCATTGGAACATTGGACACAATTTTTCTTTGAGCCTTACTTGCGGGCTTTGCGGTTAAACCTGAAGGACAACGCACTCCCCTGACAGGATCGCATCCATGCGCGCAGCGACCAGAACTCCGTGCACACATTCATAAATCCCGTGAACAAGATGCTTTTCGGTAATCCAGGAAACCTCGTCCGCGGGCGCATAGAAATCCGGAAGATGTATCAGGCGCACACCGGTATCCGCATAAAGAATTCCCCGCTGTTCCCTGGTTCGCACCACAACCATCCGTCCGGGAGCTGAGCCCGGAGCAGCAGGCATCCCCAGACATTCTTCCAGACAGATGACCGGAACAGCCCAATCCCGCCACAGGGTCAGACCTTTGACAAAAGACGGGGCAAAGGGCACAGTCCATAAGGGATTCTCCGGGAGAATATCCTCAATCTGGCTGAGGGTGAAAAGGAAGGAAACTGCTCTGCCTGAGATCCGGGGGGTACGGGCCGGAATCAGCAGCACCCGTTTTTCTTCCGCTTTTTTCAGCATCTGCGGCCCGGTCAATCCTGCACCGCTTTGATCATTTTTTCTGTCATTCCGATCAGTTCCTTTCGCATGACCCGTGCCGTTTCCCTGTGTATGGCTGAAAGAATCTGTTTTTCCACTGCATCCTGGCAAATAAAACGGGAAAGAATGCCTTCCGGGCCGGATTCGGCTGATGCCGGGGCAATGCCTGCCATTCCCGCTGGGTCCAAAAGCGGAATCAGCCGCTTATCTGTCCGGAATATGACGGGAAACCATTTGCGCGATTTCTCCCCGAAAACCGGGGGGAGGGGGACAAGCAGTTCTGCCTCTGTTTCCACCACACGATCAATATGATCTGCCAGTATGGACAGGGCCGAGCCTTCCACTTCCATCCGGATGACTTTCCTCCAGGGACTGAATGCGCCAATGCCAGGGGACAGCATACCGAAAATTTTGGGAAAATCATACAGAGGCATCTCTGCTCCGTCCGGCAGACGGCAGGTACGCACAGTTTCCGCAGACAGTTCCGTCCCTTCCGTGCATTCAGCCAGATCTGCTGCCCGGTAAACCCCTTTCACCCATGATAAATCCAGGCCAAACTGTTCTTCCCCGGCCTGAAACAGCATGATTTCCTTCATATCAGCCTGTGAGTTTCAGCACCAGTTCGATAAACTCATTGTCATTGTAGGGTTTGACAATAAACCCCTTGGCCCCCAGCCCAACAGCTTTGTCATGATGCTTGGCCGCGGCCCGGGAAGTCAGCATTACCACAGGTATGTTCCGGTACTCGGATTGAGCGTTCAGCGCGCTTAAAAATTCGTAACCGTTCATACGCGGCATTTCAATATCCAGAACAATAATATCCGGTCTGCCTTCCCCCAGTTTTTCCAGTGCATCAATGCCGTCTTTTGCGGTTTTCACTCTCCAGCCCTGATCTTCCATCAGCCGGGAAACCACCTGACGGATGCTGATGGAGTCATCCACAATCATCACTTTGAGGGGGGTATCGGAAACAGGAACTGCGGAAGCCGGTCCGGTCATGCTCCCCATATCCGCGTCCATGCCAAGCAGTTCAGGGATGTTCAGGATAGGCACCACTGTTCCGTCCCCCACGATGGTTACACCCGAAATCCCCCGGACATGACGGAGATGCGTTCCCGTACCTTTGATTACAATCTCCTGCTGTCCTGTCAGTGCATCAATCTCCAGAGCCTCGGTCTTTCCCCCATATTCGGTCACCAGTACAATTGGCGTATGGGATGCTTCCGCATCAGGAGCACCCGGAAAAAGGCATTCCTTCAAACAGGTAATCGGCAGAAGTTCATTTCCCACCCGGATGGCTCTTTTTGGAATTTTAATCATATGCTGCGCATCAGCCCGGATGATTTCACGGATTTCGTTCAATGCAATGGCATAGGGGTGTCCGCCCACAGTGAACAGCAGGGCACGGATGGCCGCGAGGGTAAGGGGAATCCGTATGGTGAACCGGGTACCTTTGTCTTTCCAGGAAAGCACCCGGACATTTCCCTTGAGGGACTGGATATTTTCCCGCACCACATCCATGCCCACCCCCCGTCCGGATACCTCGCTGATGGTGTCCCGCGTGCTGAATCCCGGATGGAAGATCAGCGCAGCCAGTTCCTCTTCCGTAACATCCGTATTTTCATCAATCAGGCCTGCCTTCCGGGCTTTTTTCCGTATAGCCCCGTAATCCAGCCCGGCGCCGTCATCGGAGATGCGGATGACCACCTGGTTGCCTTCACGGGCTGCATCCAGCCGGATGACGGACATGGGCGGCTTTCCCTTTTGCTTCCGGACTTCCGGCATTTCAATGCCGTGATCTGCCGCGTTGCGCAGCAGGTGCATCAGGGGATCTGTGATTTTTTCCCAAATCAGGCGATCCAGTTCAATCTCCTCGCCTGTAATCACCAGCCGGATTTTCTTTTTCAGGACTTTGGCCACTTCCCGGACAGTTCTCCGCAGTTTGTTGCCAAGGACGGACATGGGGATCATCCGGATTCGCATCATTTTGTCCTGAACTTCGCTCAGCAGAACCCTCTGCCGGTTGAGATGGCCGTCAAAATCGCTGTGGAGGTTGGACAGACGGTTGAATATCGCGCTGACATCAATGGCGGATTCATTGAGTGTACGGATGATCAGGCTCAGTTCCGAATACTGATCCAGTTCCAGGGAATCAAAATCCTCAAATTCCCGCACATCTGTTCCGGAGGAATTCAGGGGCCGGGATCTCAGCCCACCCAAAGCCCTGACCTCATACTCCAGTTCCATGTTCCGTGCGATTTCCCGGATACGGTCACGGGACCATTCCAGTTCACGGATAGCCTCAGCAAAAATGCTCATCTGCTGATCAAAGGCTCCGGACGCAATCATCAGTTCGCCAATCAGGTTGACCAGTTCATCCACCTTTTCCATTCCCACCCGCAGGGTATGGGGCTGCCGGGAAAAGATGTCTGCTTCCCTGTCATTGGGTTCCTGCGCCTCCGGTTCATCCGGAGAAACGGCACTCTCTGATGCCTGCCCGTCACCGGTCTTCATTATTTCTCTGTACCGGCTCTGCAAAGACAGGACTTTGGATCGCTGCGGATCCTGGGGAAGGGCCACGATACGGGCCAGAAGATCCGCGGATTCCATAAGCAGGGAAACCATTTCGGGACGGATTTCCTGTGTGCCCTCATAGAGCCAGTCCAGAAAATCCTCCATGATATGACCCCACGCGGAGATATTGGACAGACCGATGACAGCAGCCGCTCCCTTGAGGGTGTGAACCGCACGGCGGATTTTCCGAATGATTTCTTTTACTGCCGGAGATATGGGACAGGGATCGGTAATACGGGACTCAAGGCTGTTCAAAGAACTGTCGAGTTCCTCCAGATGCTCTTTGGATTCCTCGTAAAAACTTTCCAGCAGTTCCGGCAGGATCTCCGGCATTGCTGTGGCAGCAGGTTCCTTTCTTTGGGCCTCTGCGGGGCCATGAACAGATTCTGCCTGTTCCGCTTCCTCCGCAGCCTCCATTCGGGCAAGTTCGGCCAGAGCAGCCGTTTCCTCATCCTCTTCCGGTCCGGTTTCCTCCTCTCTGCTCAGTCCCTCGGTTTCCGGAACGCTTTGCAGCAGGGAGGCGCAGACATGTTCATCCTCCTCTTTCGGCAGTCCCCGAAGTCTGCGGCAGGCCAGCAGGGTTTTGCGCAGCATCTCCCGCGCGGGAACCCCTTTTTCTGCCAGATCATCACAGTAGGTCTGAAAATGGCCGGTGACAAACTGCAGCACACGGAACACCGGTTCCGCAGGTTTCAGTTTTCCGGACAGCAGATCGGACAGCAGATCTTCCATCTGCTGAGAGATCTGACTCAGGCCCGGAATGCCGACCATCAGGGAAGCGCCCTTTATGGTGTGCACCAGCCGGTGCAGTTCGGTCAGGACATTTTTCTGATCCGGATTTTTCCGAAGTTTTTCAATGCCATCTGTCAGAGAAGGAATATGGGTGCGGACTTCCTCCATATATCCTTTGATAATTTCATCTGCCGGTCCGCTCATGCAGCAAAATCCTCAGTCTTCGGTTTCGGATCAGGTGTTTTTCCGGCCTCATTCGCCCCTGAACGCGTTCAGGTTCGGACAGGACAGGAGCCTGTCCGTGTCCAGAATGTTCATCACCGTATCCTCCAGGGAAACAACCCCTGAAACATAGGCTGTCCATGCCATCTTTTCTGCATCCGCAGCACGGTACAACTGAATCCGGGTTCCGGTGTCAATCCGTTCCGGAGTGTATATGCCGATAATCCGATCCACCATAATCCCGGTTTTCATTTCTGCATTGTGAATGATGATAAACCGCTGGTTCCGTTTCAGCCCCGGCCGGGCCATGCTGAAAAATGCCTTGAGATCCACAATGGAAATGATTTCCCCCCGGATATTGGAGACACCCAGAACCCATGCCGGAAGATTCGGCAACTGCGTGATTCTGGGCTGTCTGCCGATTTCCAGGGCTGTGGACAGGGGAACAGCCATGAGAATGTCATCCAGCATAAAACGGATATACGGTATGGTGCTGAACACAGGCTCCGCTGATTCCGCCTTTTCCGGGAAATCCCCCGCTCCAAGTTCCCTGTCCACTCGAACCACCAGTTCCTCCAGGGGGATAAAACTTTTTTTTTCTCCGTTTCCCTTCATAACCTTTGTCTTTGCATGAGAATGACAGGTTCAGCCGTTGAATGGGACAGCAGCCGGAAAGTCCTGCATCCGCAGGAACATTGAATCAGAATTTTACATTTTTGGTTCTTCAGGGTTTTTTGCGGGAAATTTTTCCGGATGCCTGCTTTCGCAGGCATGACGTCATTCGGGCGAAACCCGGAATCCGGTGTTTCCGCAAAACAGATTGAAGAACCACATTTTTAATAAATAAAATAAGTTATGAAAATATTCAGATATTGATTTTCAAAGATTGTCCAGCATAACCTGCTTGAATTTTATGAAATAAATCCTTTTTCACTGTTGCGCTCATTCGACTGTGCATCTGTGCTTACAAAAAATCGCAATGATTTCACCTGGCAGATTTCCGGACAGGAAACTGATAAAAATTCATAATATATTTCTTTAAAAATCACAGACAGTTATAATCGTTAACCCCGATGTAACCCATAATTCTTTTCAGACAGCCGGAGATTACGCAGTTGAAATTCCTGAGCTGCCCCCTGCATCCAAATCTGTGCAGTCCGTTTCAGGAAAGGTGACAATGACCTGACATCCATCAGGAAAATGTTGACAGGCTCTTCTTTCAGTTCAATCCTGCCCCAATGCGATATGTGCCATGAATGCCTGTCAACACAGAAATTCTCTTTCCCCTGTCAGCATCATATATATTTTTCGATTGTCTGCACCAGCACCTTGGGATCAAAGGGTTTGGTCAGATATTCCGCAGATCCGGCCAGTTTCCCCTTGACCTTGTGCATAAACCCGTCCCGGCTCGTGAGCATGATCACAGGTATGTCTTTGAAAACGGCATTGCTTTTGATAATGGACAGAATCTTGTACCCGTCCATCTTGGGCAGAATGATGTCAAGCAGAATCAGGTCCGGTTTTTCCTCATTCAGACGGCTCAGGGCCTCGAGTCCGTCTCTGGCCTCAATCACATCATAGCCTTTCTGTCCCAGTGTGATGGCAATAACCTTCCGTGTGGTGGAACTGTCTTCCACGACCAGCACTTTTTTCTTTTCAGGCAGTCCGGCCGGAGCCATCTCTTTTTCTTTGGCAGCTTCTTCCTCTGCCTCTTTTTCAAAAGAGGAGGTGGTGGAATCCATGGCCATGTGGTTGACAAGGGCGCGCAACTGCTCTGTGAATATTTCTTTGTCCGGGGAAAGCTTTACGGTCTTGTGAAACAGATTCAGGGCCTCTTCCCAGTGTTCCAGATTCAGGTGGGCAATGCTCAGGAAATAATGGGCATTGATATTCTTCTCCCTGGAAATCACCCGCATATAACGCTCAATCGCGGCCTTGAGGATTTTTTCATCCGCATTGCCCAGGGAGGCAAAAAAACTGTTGTGGATAAACAGATGGGATCGGCAGTACGGGCACTGCACGGCCTTGATCTCCATGGGAAACCAGCAGAAAGGACAGCGCCGCACCTGCTGTTCGTTTCCCATCCGTTCTTTCGCAATTTTGAATTTCTTTGCTTCTTCAATCAGTTCCGGATCTTTGGGACTGATTTTCGCTGCCTTCACCAAAGCGGTCTCAATGCTGCTGACATTGATGATAATACGTGAATACCACAGCCATCCTTTGAAACTGCCCGGATTCTGCTTGAGGTATTTCACCGTCATTTCCTGAGCCTCTTTGAGATGGTGACCTTCTGCCAGCCGGATGGCTTCCTCCAGCAGATCTTCGCCGCCGCCCTCTCTTGTTTTTTCATCTTTGCGTTTGGATGCCTCCAAAAGGATGTGCATGAGTGCTGTGTCAATGGTTCTCTGCCGGTTGTGAATGCCGCGGATTTCAATCTCGGCATTGTCCCAGCAGAGAATGGCAATGGCGGCATCCTCGCCCCCAAGACCTTCATCATTTTCCGCGTCAATGAGTTCCCCGTTCTCCAGATACAGATGTCCGATTCTGCCTTTGGATCGGATTCTGAGGGTCAGGGTCTTCTGTTCCACTTCCACGGCCTGCAGGAAATTGGCCAGCGTGAATCCGTGAATATAGCCTTTTGACTTTTCCGTAAAAACCTTGGAAACCTTGTCTTTGAGATCATCCATTTCAAAAGGTTTCTCAATATAAAACACAACGCCTTTCTGTTTGAGACGTTTGGCAATTTCCGGAGATCCGAATCCTGTCATGACGATGGAGGGGATATTGCGGTAATTCTTGCTCATATAGGACAGAAGTTCATAACCGTCCATCACCGGCATTTTCAAATCTGTCAGAACCAGGTCCACTTTTGAAGAATTGAGAATCTCAACAGCCTGTTTTCCGTTTTCCGCTGTCAGGACACTGTATTCCTCGCCATAGGATGCAATGGCCTCCGCGGCAAGCCGGAGAACCATTTTTTCGTCATCAACAACCAAAATAGTTTTCAAATTCACACCTCTACCGCATTCAGGTTACAATCTTCAGGTTTCAGTGTCCGGTGGTTCTGCTTACCGGTTTCCTCAAACCTGAAACCGGATTCAGGTTCCGGATTTCAGTAGCGGGTCAAACCTGCCGATGGATTATTTTTTAATAAAATATTTTTAAATCAAACTATTATTTTTTTTGCGGATTGGCATCTCTGCAACCTGAAAACCGGTATCCGGCCACAAATTGATGTGAGGATGCCCTATCCGGAATGAATTTATCTTATACTTCAGGTTTGGTCTTTCCGGGCATAAAAATCTGTTTCCGTCATTCCGCCGCAGGCGGAATCCGGATACAGATTCCTTATGACCTGAAAACACTGAATCCCGACTTGTGCCGGAATGACGGAAAAACCGGATTTGAAATCTTATATATTAATTTTATCATACAGAGTCAAGAAAATACACAGGGTTAAAAGAAACCCTTCCCGGATATGCCGGAAAAAACAGGCGTCTCCCAAGCACAGGGGAGCGATGGAAAAGGAGAGCAGATTCGGAAACTGCTCTGCTGTTCATCCGGTCCGGCCTGCATCTGCAAGCAGTTTTTTCAGCCCTTTGAGAGTGCCTTTCCAGCCCGTATCCTCCCCCACCATCAGCGCGACGATAATATCCTTTTCCACACTGACTTCCATGATGATTTCCTCATCCCCTGCCTTGAACACGGCCTCTCCCCACCTTTCCGCGGGAAGTCCGGTGGTTTCGCAGTCATAATCTGTCCGAACTTCCGCAGTCATTCTGATTTCGCTCATATTTCCTCCTTCATGTCTTTTGTGAAAATCTGTGATATGGCCTCAGTCGCAGCTTCTCTTATATCCGCAGAAACATCTCTTTTCTGTATTTCCTCCAGCCGGGGAATATCTTCCATGCTGCCGGATATGCCGATGACATAAAGAATGTCGCCCCGGGCTTTTTCATCCGCATTCGCAAATTTTTCCCACAAAGGGCCGGTCAGATCGGCAAGCAGATGCCGGCCGCTTTCGGCCAGGATTTCAGCCACCACCATCGCACCCAGCCGCACGGGCCATTTTTCATGGCAAAGCAGATCAGGAAAAGCCGGAAAGATCATCCCTCTTTCCCCCATCATTTCAGCCAGTCGCGCAGCCTTTCCCTCTTTGAGCATCTGCTCTAGGGAATCAGCCGTGAGAGAGGCCGGATCTCTGTCTGCCAGAATTTTTGCAATTTCTTCGGGACGCACAGCACCTGTCCAGCGGAAATTTTCGTCCAGCACCAGTGTCGGAACAGAGCGGATCTGATCTTCGGCGGATATTTCAGGAAAAAGCTCTGCGTCAACAATGGTCAGGCGAACCCTGTCTCCGGTCCGCGTAAGGGGCAGTATCTGCCGCACCGTTTGCGGGCAGAAAGGACACTGCCGGGCAATATGGAGACGGAGAGACGCGGGCATTTGGATTTGATCCAGGTGTTTTTTTAACAAAACAGATGGCTGACTGTCTTCCATTTGCAGAGACTCCAGAAAAGGCCCCAGTTCCCTGCCCAGAGGGACAGCCCTGTACCGGAGAGAAGGCCGGATTTCGATAAACGGGAGTTCTCCGTTCTCTGCTGCTGTTTCTGTGATGATGCGAATTCCGGGAGCGGATTCGGCCAGGAGGTCACAGAACTGTTTCAGATCCGCCGTCCGGCTGTCCTGGGTGGAAACAAGACGGAGTTCTGTTTTCCCGGAATATCGTCTGCGCCAGTCTCCAATCTGTTTTTTTTCTTCAGAATTGAGCATTTCTGTTTTCACTTCCCTGTTCTTTTGCTTTTCTGTCCGCATTGGGTTATGCTGTGCAGACTGATCTAACTTAACAGGCAAAATCCAAAGAATCAATGACAGATTGCAATATTTCGCACGGGATATGAAAAGGAGGATGGAAATGGATGAATTTTCCACGCAGTTTGCTTTGCTTGACACGGAAAAAATCAAATCTTATCTGCTTTCTCTCAGCGCTCCCTGTTATGAGAGCGAACTGCTGCGGATCGCGTTTCCAAAACTGCGCATACAGGACGCCTCTCCGCTGATGCTTTACCGAAGTCATTTTCTTCTGTTTCATCTGCTCTACCGTCTGCAGGAGGATTATTGTTCGCAGGAAAAATATCTTTTCATCCATTTCATGCGCATATTTCTCACAGATTATCCTGAGCCGGGAATGTGCAGATGGTATGATGAGCACATCGGCACATTCTGCAAAGCCGGATGCAGTGACCAGGAAAATTACTGCGCTTTTCATCTTCCGAAGATGGAAAATTATGCACTGGATGAGTTGTCCGCAAAATATTTTTATCTGGATACGGAAAATTTCTGGCGGCTGGATGAAGACAATGCAGGTGCATTTATGGAAGGCGCCTGGGAAATGTTCAATCATTACGAAGAGTATGAAAAAAGCCTGCAGGCGCTTGGGATTTGCGGAACTCCGGACAGGGAGGGGGTAAAGAGAAAATTCCGGGAACTTGCCAAAAAACACCATCCGGACAGGGGTGCGGCCTCTCACGAGAAATTTAATGAAATCAACCGGGCCTACCGTCTGCTCCTCAGGCTTGTGCCGGCGGGATGATGGCCGCATCAGCGGTTTGTCAAAATTTTTTTCTCATTTCGGGGAGTCAAAACGGAAAGTTTGGCTTTCCTGTGCGGATTTCCGGTGCAATTACTCAAGCGAAAGTTTTCGGATGTTCAAAAAACCGGATTTTTTGAAAAAATCCGGTTTTTTCTGAAAACGGCATACCCGAAAGTGTATGCTGATTTTAAAAAAAATTTTGCTGACACTCCAATCCTCAAACGTTTTCAGAACTGTCAAAGAAAAAAGGACAGACAGCAGAGCCCGGCCACTGCCGCAAGTGCGATCCAGTCCTGTTTTCCCGCAGCAAATTCCGGGGGCGTGCGATTTTCCGAGTAAGACCGGGCATCCATTGCCACAATCAGCCGATCCGCATCCTCAAACATCCTTCGCAGAAAAGATATGGCAAATTTTTTCAGCCGGTACAGGGGATTCTTCCGCAGTTCAGCTCCTCTGGCTCTCTGGGCTTCGGCTGTTTCCTTGGCCTGTGTGAGAATCAGGGGAATGAAGCGGATCAGCAGACTCAGCATGATGCCTGCACGTTTTTCCGGAATCAGGGGAACAGGTTTGAGCAGCCATTCGGCAGCACCCCGGATTTCTGATGATCGGGTGGTGGTGATAAAACACAGTCCCAGCAGAACCACTGTAACCAGACGCCAGCAAATCAGAAATCCCTCATTTGTTCCTTCCCTGCTGAACGAAAATTTCCACCAGTGAAAAAGGGGTTCCCCCGGCATGAATGCGGCTCTGGCAAGAAAGACAAAAAAAAGGAGCAAAAGAAAGTACCGCATTTCCTTTATCAGGGAAAAAAACGAGAGGCCGAGGTGAAGCAGGGAAAGAAGCAGAAGGAATGTGAACAGGCCAAGTCCTGAAAATCCAGCATGAAGAATGCTCAGGCTCAGGAGCATGAGAAATATCAGTTTGAACCGGGCATCCAGCCTGTGAAATGCTGATCTGCCGGGACGGAAACAGAATTCACTCAGTTCAGCCATGAGGTCAGCTTCAGCCCCTGCCGGGAGGCAAACGGTTCCCGCACACCAAAAACATCACAGCCTTTGACAGCAGTTTCCGGCGCTCCGTCTCTGACAATCTTCCCTTTTTGCATGAGGATCAGCCGACTGGCATGGGACAGCACTTTTTCCAAATCATGGGTGGTGAGAAGAATGGTATGGCCTTTTTGGTGAAGCCGGAGAATCTGCTGCAGCACCTGACGTACACCCGGATAATCCAGATTGGAGAAAGGTTCATCAAAAATGAAGACTTCCGACTGCATGGCAAGAATGCCCGCTATCGCGACCCGCCGTTTTTCCCCGCCGGAGAGCAGATGGGGACGCCGATCCGCAAATTTTTCCAGCCCGACAGATTCCAGTGCAGTTTCCACCCTCTGCCGCACCTCAGATCGTTCCAGACAGAGATTTTCCGGCCCGAATGCCACATCCTCATATACGGTTTCGCCCACAATCTGGCTGTCTGCATCCTGAAACACCATGCCCACTTTCTGCCTTGCTCTCCGGGAATCTTCCCCAACAGAAATGCCGTCCACCACCACACGGCCTTCATACGGCATGAGCAGTCCGTTGAGATGGCGCAGAAATGTGGTTTTGCCGCAGCCATTGGCTCCGGCAATGATGACAAATTCACCTTTCTGAACCGAAAGGCTGATGCCGTCAATGCCGAAAGTGCCATCGGAAAAGCGGTGACGGAGGTTTTCAGTTTTGAGAATTTCCATAGTGTGATGAGAGACACAGACAGTTGCGGGCTTCCAATTGGCGTTGTCGAGGGCGAGAAGCGCCATCAGAGCACCGGCAGTTTGGCTGGCAGTCATTCCGCGGGGTGCAAAACCCTTAGGATCTGTATGAAAATAAGCTGTTACAAACCCTCAGGGTTTCCGGGCAGTAAAACTGCACAGGTTATTTTTTTACAGACCCTAAGAAATGAATTCAGGGGCAATCACATCCCGGCGAGCCACCATCTGCTGTGGGGCAAAGCCATTGACAATCCGCGGGATATCCCAATTCATCACCGCTTCATCAGTGCGAACACACCCCAGCCCAGGTATTCACGCGTGTAAATGGCGTAGCGCGCGGGTTCTGAGGTCAGTTGGGCTCGAACCTCTTTCGCCAATTCGTCGTCGGGATTGGCTTCAAGCCATCGGCGCATGGTGAGCCATTTGGCCGCCTCGTATCTGTCCCATCCGTCCTGGTCAGCCAGAACCATTTCAACGACGTCATAGCCAAGGTGTCCGAAAGACGATAGGAGTTCAGGAAGCATGAGAAAGTCGGAGATGGAGTTGGCAAGACACCCCCTGGCAACATTTTCCGTCGGCGGTAACTGCCGCCAGTGGGGCTCGCCGATGAGGATGATCCCTCCGGTGTGCAGGCTCCGCTCCAGAAGTCCGACAGTGCCGGCGACTCCCCCGGCGATCCAGGTGGCCCCCACACAGGCTGCCACACCGACCTTCTCGTCAGAGACGTAACCTGCAGCATCGCCATGTATGAACCTGACCTGATCGGTCACGCCGAGTTCTTCAGCGCGGAGTTTCGCCTGCTCGGTGAACAGCCTGCTCATGTCGATGCCGGTGCCGATGATGCCGTGATCGCGTGCCCAGGTGCACAGCATCTCCCCGGAACCGCTGCCGAGGTCGAGCACCCGGGCCCCCGATTCCAGACGCAGCGCCGCGCCGAGAGTGGCGAGCTTTTCGGGTGTGAACGGGTTATGGATGCGGTGAGCACTTTCAGTAATGTTGAATATCCGTGGGATGTCCATTGTGGAAAATCTCCTTAAGGGTGTGAATAAGATTCGGTCACGGCCTGACGCCGAACTCAGCCGACGCAGTTTTTTGCGGTCGGCTGGATTGAAAGGTTCGGCTTTGGTGCATGAAGCATTTAATCAATATTTTTGCAATTTATCCCATAATTCGTTTGCCGACATAGGCACCCCCGCGCACATCGGTTCCTGTATATTCTTCCACGACTTTCAATCCGGCATCAGTCATGGCGGACAGGTATTCTTGCCGCGAGAAAAGGCCGATTTCCATGGATTGTTTATGGTAGGTCACTTCGTTGTTTTTTCCGA